>NZ_JALQDD010000005.1:0-17683 GCF_023631405.1 Caballeronia sp. GAWG2-1 | reverse complement strand
GGCAGCGGCCCTCGGGCCGCTGCCTGAGAAGCGACGGTGCGTTTCTTCTTCATCGGCATATCCATGACTTTTACCTCTCATAATATGCCTCGCCCACAGAATTACGGATAGGTCCCCCGGAGCCGACGCCGACCTCACTCATCATCGTCGTCATCATCGGCAGTGGCGCCCCCCACCCCCGGCTCTCCATACAACTTCACCAGATCCGCCTTGAACGAAGCCAGCGGCTTCCCCGTCTCATCGATGAGCTGATAAACCGACGCCAGTTGCTTCGGCCAGTCATGCAGTTGGGTCGCGAAAATCTTGAGCTTCGCCATCGTGTCCAGCGCTTCGTCGCGCTGACCAGCAAGCGCCTGCAGCACCGCATATCGCCGCAACACCGTCTCGCCCGGCAGTAACGCAATCGCCTTGCGATGCATCGCGAGCTTCTCTTCGAGGTTCTGCGCGTTGATCGGCACGAGCGTGGCCGCGCCGTATTCGCCCCACGCGGTGAAGAGGAACGAAGGATCGTCCCGATACTGCTCCGCCGGCCGCGATCCGTAGTAAAGCACCTCGGCCCGATGATAGTCGAGCATCACCGGATACAACGCCGCCAGCCCGCCCACCACGAGCACCACGTACACGCCGAACGACAACGGCTTCGCCACCAGCCGCAACGGCCGCGTCTCCAGCAAGCCGATCACGAGCATCGCCGGCATCAAAAAGAACATGTATTGCTGCGGATATTCAACCAACGCATGCATCAGCAGAACGCCAAGCAGCGAAAGCCCGAAAATGCGCGCGGGCGTCTGCGGCGCGCGCAGCACGCGAATCAGCCAGAAGACGAACCCCAGCACCAGAATGCCGAGGCCCAGCGCGCCCGTCTTCGCGAGCAAATCGATGAAGATGTCATGCGCATTGTTCGCGATCTCGACGCCGCCCAGCTCGCGCACCATGTCGAACTGATAGCGCGGAAACTCGCCCCAGCCGACGCCGAGGATGGGATGCGTATGGAACATTGTCCAGCCGTATTTCCACAACGCAAGGCGCGGCGCGATCTGATTGGCGTCTTGCATGCGCTCGGCGGCCGATTGCGCGAGGTCGAAGTGGAAGCGCACGTTGGCCCAGCGCACCGCCGCGTTCACCGCGAAGAACACGAGCGCGAGCACCACCGGCATGAGCCACGCGCGAAGATCGCGGCGGCCGGGTCCGTCGAAACCTTCCGCCGCTGCCGGCCGCCCCTGCACGAACGCCATCCAGAATCCGGCGACGACGATCACCGCCATCTGCAACCAGGGTCCGCGCGAAACGGTCAGCGCATGTCCTAGCGAAAACACCGCCGTCAGCGCGAGCCACACGATAACGGGCAAACGCCGCGTTTGCACAAAGTACAGCGCGCCCGCCATCGCGAAGGCGATCACCGTCGCGAGGTGATTCGCCTGCGCCATGTTGCCGAACGGCCGCCGTTCGGTCATCACGTTATAAGCGACGACAAACGGCGTGAACTTCACCTCCAGATGCAGCAACTGCACGATCTGGCAAAAGACCGCGAACAGACCGCCCGCCATGAGCGCGGCCGCGCCGATGCGCAACGCCTTCTCCGACAAACCCGCGCGCACGAGCCCATAGCCGGTATGCACCGCGATGAACGAGGCGAGCAGATACGCGCCGCCGAGCCAGTTCATCGAAGGCTGCGATACCGGCAGCAACACCGTCTGCGCGATGAGCAGCACGCCGAACGCAAGCGGCATGAGCGCAACGACCGGCGAGGCGAACGACACGCGCGGCTCCGACACGCGCACGAGCAGCGCGACCGTCGCCCCGAGCGCCAAGTAAAGCGCCAGCGCGCTGTATTCGGCGTAGAAGGTCGGAATCGGGTACGTGTGGTTGACGACGCCGAACGGCAAGGTCAACGCAAGGCACAGAACGGCAAAACAAAGGTAGCGCGCGTATTGAGAAGGCATGAGGGGCTGTGAACGTCGGCAACCGGCGCACTATACAAAACTTTGCTGCCCATGTCCGGTACACAGCCCGATTTGCGACGAAATCCCCGCGTTTCCAACAAAAAATCCCCGCACCTGACCGCTTCTTGCCGATGGCAGACGAGCAATGCCGACGCACCGCTCGTCTGCCCGTCGTCAGCGATGCACGTCAGCCACGGCATTCCGCCGGCGCGAGATTGGCGGGCAAGCTCGGTGCCTCCGCGGGCGACGGTCCCGCGCCCGGCGCCGGCAACGACGACGCCGCCTTGCCGCCCGCGAAGCATTCCCACGTCAAGGTGCCTGCCTGCACCGATCCACGCGCAAGCGACACGCGGGCCGTCGGAGTCTCGGCGTTGTCGGGCGTGGATGGCACGAGCACGAGCGTGTTCGATCCTGCTGGTGCGACGCGCGTCGAATAGGCAATCGTGATCTGGCCGTTGTCGCTGTCGATGTGGATCGAGTCGACGTTGCGCGTGCCTGGCGGCGAGGCATATCCGCTTGCGAGATCGGCCGCGCTCGCCGCGTTCTCGGCCACGGCAAGCCGCGCCGATGCCGCGAGCGACAAGCCCTCGCCCACCCGGCTGCGCGCCAGATAATCCTGATACGCGGGAATCGCATACGCGGCCACCACGCCGACGATCGCCAACACGATCATCAGTTCGATCAGGGTGAAACCTCGCGTCGCCGCGTCGCCGGCAGAGCGCAGCCAGCCGTGCATCGCGCGCCAGGCACGCGGCGAATTCGTGTTGCAGGTGATCGTTGTCATCGGTACTCCCAAAAGGACAAAAAGCGCCCGGATGCATGATGCAATCCAGACGCTTCGATCTTATTCAGGGAGCTTTAGCGGTGACAGTCGGCCGAATGGCTAACGTGGGGGCCTGGGGTGAGCGTCTTTCGGTAAAGGCCTTAGCGTGAGCGCGTTCCCGGTCAACGCGATTGGGCGGAGTGCGCCTCAGTCACCGCACTGCATAGAACAGCCTCACCCCGGCGCCCGTTATGCACTGGCGAGCGCGCGCCGCTTCATCAGCACGCCCGCCGCGACCACGAAAATCGCGCCCACCGCTCGCGCGATATACCCGACGAGCTCGGTGTTCAGCGCGGGCCATCGATCGATGAAGGGATCGTCGATGATCAAGCCGCCCGCAATCCACCCGAGCAACGCCGCGCCAAAAAGCACGATGACCGGAAAGCGATCGAGCAGCTTCAGCACCAGCGTGCTGCCCCACACGATGAGCGGAATGCTCACCACCAGCCCGAAGACGACGAGCGTGAAGCGATGCCGCGGGTCCGCCGCCTCCGCCGCGCCCGCAATGGCGATGACGTTGTCGAGGCTCATCACGGCGTCCGCGATGACGATGGTCTTGACCGCTGTCCAGAGCTTGTCCGATGCGTTGATCTCGTGCGCGTCGTGGTCGGGCTGCATCAGCTTCACGCCGATCCACAGCAGCAGGATGCCGCCGACGAACTTGAGGAACGGGATATCGAGCAGAAACACCGCGAACGCAATCAGCACGACGCGCAGCACGATGGCGCCGAGCGTGCCCAGCAAGATGCCACGCGTACGCTGGCCATCGGGCAAACCGCGACAGGCGAGCGCGATCACGACCGCGTTGTCGCCACCGAGCAGAATGTCGATGACAATGATCTGAAGCACCGCGCCCCAATGGAGCGTCGCAAAAAAATCGAGCATGTAGTAATAAAAAAAGCGAGGAAGCCAACGCTCCCTCGCTTTCTATTCGGCGGTTACGAAAGGATTCGGTAAGAGTACCAAACCCCAGGCCGTTCTGCCGATAAACCCGCTTATATCACCGACTTCAACAGACGACCCATTTCCGACGGGTTCTTCGTGACCTTGATGCCGCACGCGTCCATGATTTCGAGCTTGGCATCGGCCGTGTCCGCGCCGCCCGAGATCAGCGCGCCTGCGTGACCCATGCGCTTGCCCGGAGGCGCCGTGACGCCCGCGATGAAGCCAACCACCGGCTTCTTCATGTTGTCCTTGATCCAGTAAGCGGCGTTCGCTTCGTCCGGACCGCCGATCTCGCCGATCATGATGACGGCGTCCGTTTCCGGATCGTCGTTGAACATCTTCATCACGTCGATGTGCTTGAGACCGTTGATCGGATCGCCGCCAATACCGACCGCCGACGACTGGCCAAGACCCAGCGCCGTCAACTGACCCACTGCTTCATACGTCAGCGTGCCCGAGCGCGATACCACTCCGATGCGACCCTTGCGGTGGATGTGACCCGGCATGATGCCGATCTTCAGTTCGTCCGGCGTGATCGTGCCGGGGCAGTTCGGTCCGAGCAGCAGCGTCTTGCGATTTTCGCGGCGCATGCGGTCCTTGATTTCCAGCATGTCGCGAACCGGAATGCCTTCCGTGATGCAGATGGCGAGATCGAGATCGGCCTCGACGGCTTCCCAGATCGCGGCGGCGGCGCCCGCGGGCGGAACGTAGATCACCGATACGGTTGCGCCCGTTTCGGCCTTCGCTTCCTTCACGCTCGCGTAAATGGGGATGCCTTCGAAATCTTCGCCGGCCTTCTTCGGGTTCACGCCCGCGACGTACGCTTCGCGGCCGTTCGCGTATTCGCGGCAGGCGCGCGTATGGAACTGACCGGTCTTGCCGGTGATGCCCTGCGTGATGACCTTCGTGTCTTTGTTGATCAGAATCGACATGTAGTGACCTCTGTTCGTTTGGCGTCGCGACGCTTTCTCATATGGAAAGCCCGCGCCGCCATTCGTATCTGGTGGAACGCTCTTGTCAGACTAGGAAGCGGGCGCGCTTACTTGCCTTCGGCCGCCGCGACGACCTTCTGCGCGGCTTCTTCCATGCTGTCGGCGGAGATGATCGGCAGACCGGAGTCCGCTAGCATCTTCTTGCCGAGGTCTTCGTTCGTGCCCTTCATGCGCACGACGAGCGGCACCTTCAGGTCCACGGCCTTCGACGCGACCATCACGCCTTCCGCGATCACGTCGCAGCGCATGATGCCGCCGAAGATGTTGACGAGGATCGCCTTCAGGTTCGGATTCTTGAGCATCAGCTTGAAGGCTTCGGTTACCTTCTCGGTCGTGGCGCCGCCGCCGACGTCCAGGAAGTTGGCCGGCTCGCCGCCGAACAGCTTGATGGTGTCCATCGTGGCCATGGCCAGACCCGCGCCGTTCACGAGACAGCCGATGTTGCCGTCGAGCGAGATGTACGCGAGGTCGAACTTCGACGCTTCGACTTCAGCCGGATCTTCTTCGTCGAGATCGCGATACGCGACGATTTCCGGGTGACGGAAGAGCGCGTTCGCGTCGAAGTTGAATTTGGCGTCGAGCGCGATGACCTTGCCGTCGCCGGTCAGGATCAGCGGGTTGATTTCCGCGAGCGATGCATCCGTCTCGTAGAACGCCTTGTAGAGACCCTGCAGAATGGTGCGTGCTTGCGGCAACGATGCGTCTGGAATGCCGATCTTGCGCGCGAGGTCGTCCGCTTCGGCGTCCTTCAAGCCCGTGGCGGGATCGACCGGCAGCTTGTGCAGCAACTCGGGCGTCTTTTCCGCGACTTCCTCGATGTCCATGCCGCCTTCGCTCGACGCCATCACGACGACCTTTTGCGAAACGCGGTCGAGCACGAGGCCGACGTAAAGTTCCTTCTTGATGTCCGCGCCTTCTTCGATCAGAAGACGGTTCACCTTCTGGCCCTCGGAACCGGTCTGGTGCGTAACGAGCTGCATGCCGAGGATCTGGTTCGCGTATTCGCGGACCTGATCGATCGACTTCGCGACCTTCACGCCGCCGCCCTTACCACGGCCGCCAGCATGAATCTGCGCCTTGACGACCCATACCGGGCCGCCCAGCTCTTCCGCGGCCTTGACCGCATCATCCACCGAGAACACGGGTTTGCCGCGCGGGACCGCGACGCCGAATTTCCGCAGGATTTCCTTACCCTGGTACTCGTGAATCTTCATGCGTGATTCCTTCAGTCTGAGAGTTGGAGTGAACTTCGATTTGCTGAACCGCTGATTTCATCGATTCTTGTTTGAATGCTGATCGCCGCGTGCGCGCTAGGTATCGCGCGGCTTGGTGTCGTTTGTGCCTGCGCGCTCGAACCAGCGCGGATAGTACTCCTCGACCGCGGGGCCGTCGAAGCGCAATGCGTGACAGCGCCCGAGCTGAAACGGCGGTGTGTCCGATGCTGCCTTTGCGTCCTTCGAATCGAACGGATTACCCGATTCGGTGTTCCAGACCTGACCCGCAAATCCCTGGATGGCGACAGTCGGCAGGACGGCGCACAACTCGGTGAGATGCGTGCAAGCGGCCGCGCCGCCAATACGCTGATTGACTTCGCGGCGAAAATTCTTGAGGAGATTGAGCCCGATGAGCGAGCGATAGGCGGGATTGGACTCGGCGCAGAGACCAGCATAAGGCGCCCACTCCGAGGACGCTTCTGCGTCGACGATAGTGAGTTCGCGGTCGATGGTGATGCGTAGCCAGAGTTCATGGATTGGCTGACCGTATGGCCGTACGCCCGTCACGAGTTGAAAGTCGCGCGTCTTCTCGTCGGTTAGAACGGCTTCGATGTCCCAAAGGCCGTCATCTCGCTCGAACGCTTCAATCCGAATCGCGCGACGATGGCGCAATTGTCGGGAAACGGGCGGGGAAAGAGGCATGCTGGACCAAAGCCGGAACGGGAAAACCGTGGAATTTTAGCATATTGGGTATTTCAAGCCGGGGATGACTCAGGCACCAGAAACGTGCGCGGGGAAAGCTTGAAAGCCTGTGCTTATTAACGCTTCGGCGCGGTGCGGGATTTTCTTCCCGCCTCGGAGCTTGCATGCACGCGGTCGTTTGAAATCACTTCTTACTTTGGTGGACTAGAAGCTCAACACGCGGATGTGGAAACATGAGCCCGACCTGTTTGCATGCGCGCGAAACCTGAAATTACTCAGCGGTCGAAATCCGCCAGCACGATGAGGCAAGCGCGTGGAGCATGGAATAATTAACCTAACGCTTCGCGTGTGAATGGTTTTGAACCACGTCGTGATGGAATGCGGCTTCGCCATGAGTCCAGCACGTGAAAGCACGAAATAGATGCACATGGCGCTCGGGCAATCACATGGCGCTCGAATGCGCCCGCACTAAACTAGACGGCGTTCGCCATCAATCGTCGATGACTTCGTCGGTCCAGTCTTCGTCGCTTCCCTTCAACACCTTGCTGATCGTGCTCATGGAGAAGCCGCGCGCCGCGAGAAAGCGCGCTTGCTTCGCACGCTCCGCGGGCGTTTCCGGTACGACGCCGTACTTCCTCTCCCATACGGACTGCGCTCGCGCGGTTTCGGTCTGCGCGAGTTTGTCGGCGGTTTCGCCGATGAGTGTCTCGCCCACTGCATGACGCTTCAATTCGTGGATGATCCGGCTGCCGCCCATGCGCGCCGCTCTTCGATGCACGACGCTTTCGACAAAGCGCTCGTTCGAGAGCCAGCCGTCACGTTCGAGGCTATCGAGCAGTGTTTCGAGCGAATCGGCTTCTTCGACGTAGGGACGCAACTTGCGCGATAACTCCGCGCGGCTATATTCCCGACGAGACAGGTAAGCAAGCGCGCGTCCTTTAAGCGAACGTTGCGGACGCTTGGAATCTTTGACTTCGGCAGCGGAAGTTTTGCGAGCGCGTTGACTTGAACGGCTGTAGACCGATTCGGATGCTGTGTTGACGCCTGCATCCGGCGTGCACTGCTCGAAGGGCTCGAAAGGATCGGCGTCTTCGAAGGCGTCGATTGCAGATGATTGGTTTGGATTGGCAATCCGGCTTGCCAAGGGTGACGCGTTCTGCGCACGGTTGGTCGCCAGAGTCGGCCTTTCCACTGCCGGCTTGGAGGTTGCGTTTCTCGACGGTGCGTTGCCCTCACGAATGGACGCTGCCTGCATCAGCAACGCGCGGGCTTGCTCCAGACGCGCCCGGCGATCTTCGGACGACGGTGTCTCACTTTCCCGGACAGCAGCAGCATCAACATCGGCCGCCCTTGCGTCCAACTCAGCAGCATCACGCGCATTCACCGGCAACTCTCGCCGCCAGCCACCACGCAACGCCTTCGTCGAATCGCGCGACTGAGTGTCACGCGACTGAGGATCACTCGCGCCGTTCGGATCATCAGAACCAGCAGACCGCCCGAACCTTCCGTCCGTTCTGCCAGCCTTCGATCCGAACCGGCGTTTCAACATCGTCAGTGACCAAGTGAGTATCTAAAGGACGAGACGACGACTACGTGACGATAAAGCGACAACTCACTCGTCCGCCACCGTGGCGCCCGGCGCCACGGCGTCAGCCATTGCCGCCACGCCGAGCGACTCGCGGATCTTGTTCTCGATCTCGCGGGCGATGTCCGGGTTCTCGCGCAGGAATTCGCGCGCGTTGTCCTTGCCCTGACCAATACGCTCGCCGTTATAGCTGTACCAGGCGCCCGCCTTGTCTACCAGCTTGGCCTGCACGCCCAGGTCGATGATCTCGCCCTGACGCGAAATGCCTTCGCCATAAAGGATGTCGAAAATGGCTTCGCGGAACGGCGGCGAGACCTTGTTCTTCACGACCTTCACGCGCGTTTCGTTGCCGATGACTTCGTCGTTCTTCTTGATGGAACCAATACGGCGAATGTCCAGGCGCACCGACGAATAGAACTTCAGCGCGTTGCCGCCCGTGGTGGTTTCCGGGTTGCCGAACATCACGCCGATCTTCATGCGGATCTGGTTGATGAAGATGACGAGGCAGTTCGTACGCTTGATGGTGCCAGTTAGCTTGCGCAGCGCTTGCGACATCAGGCGCGCTTGCAAACCAGGCAGCGAGTCGCCCATTTCGCCCTCGATTTCCGCCTTCGGCACGAGCGCCGCGACGGAGTCGATGACGATCATGTCGATGGAGCCGGAGCGCACCAGCGCATCTGCGATTTCCAGTGCCTGCTCGCCCGTGTCCGGTTGCGAGATCAGCAGTTCCTGCGCATTCACGCCGAGCTTCTGCGCGTATTGCACGTCGAGCGCGTGTTCTGCGTCGATAAACGCCGCCGTGCCGCCGACCTTTTGCATCTCGGCGATCACCTGCAGCGTGAGCGTGGTTTTGCCCGACGACTCAGGCCCGTAGATTTCCACGACACGGCCGCGCGGCAAGCCGCCGACGCCAAGCGCGATATCCAGACCGAGCGACCCTGTCGAGACCACCTGAATGTCTTCCACCACCTCGCCTGCGCCGAGCCGCATGATCGACCCTTTGCCGAATTGCTTTTCGATCTGCGCGAGCGCGGCGGCCAATGCCTTGCCCTTCTCCGCAGTCATGCCAGCCGGGCCTTTCTTGCTTTCTTCCATGAATCGTCCTTTGCTATGATGAACGGCGTCTGAGGCGGGTGCCGGCAAGCTCGAAACGAACTCGAGCCCGTCTGTAGCACTCCCGCAGACACTGTATAAAAAAACAGTAGTTTTTGCAAGCCCGATCGCGCGACGCAGTCTTTTTTCCACGCCGCGCGCACCGCGCAAAAACCGCAAAACACCTGGAGACCGCCGCGCCGGGCGAAATGCGGTGTCGGCAATGACTGCGCTTTGCCGCGCACGAAGGCGCACAACACGATGCGAATCCTCATTGCCGAAGACGACAGCATACTCGCGGACGGTCTCATTCGATCACTCCGCCAATCGGGATACGCCGTCGACCATGTGAAGCATGGCGTCGAGGCAGATACCGCCCTTTCGCTGCAAACTTTCGACCTCCTGATTCTCGATCTCGGCCTGCCGCTCATGCCCGGTCTGGAGGTGCTGCGCCGCCTGCGCGCACGCAATTCGCAGATGCCGGTTTTGATCCTGACGGCGGCCGACAGTGTCGACGAACGCGTGAAGGGACTCGACCTCGGCGCCGATGACTATATGGCCAAACCCTTCGCGCTCAACGAGCTCGAAGCGCGCGTTCGAGCGTTGACGCGACGCGGCGCGGGTGGCGGTCCGACTGTCGTGAAGCATGGTTCGCTGGCGTTCGACCAGGTCGGACGCGTCGCGCATATCGGCGAGCAAGTCGTAGACCTGTCCGCGCGCGAACTCGGCGTGCTCGAAGTGCTGCTCCAGCGCATCGGGCGGCTCGTGTCGAAGGAACAGCTCGTGAATCATCTGTGCGAGTGGGGTGAAGAAGTAAGCAACAACGCAATCGAGGTGTACGTGCACCGCTTGCGCAAAAAAATCGAAGCGAGCGGCGCGCGCATCATCACGGTGCGCGGGCTCGGCTACACGCTGGAAAAAGCCGTCGCCACCGTCGACAACGGCGCCGTTGCCCAACCCACGGCGAGCGACTCCCTGCCCGCCAGCCCTCAATACAAGTAGCCGCGCATGGCGTCGCCCGTTTCCACCGAACCAAGCGAAGCCGGCCACGGACACGACCACGCCGCCACCGAAAGCGACACCGACGCCAAGCGCGACGCGCGCTACGCCAACCCGTTCGCGCCTCCCGACGAACTCGAACCCGACAACGAAACGCATCCGCGCTCGCTCTTCGGCGAGATTCTCGACTGGATGCTTGCGCCGCTTCTGCTGCTCTGGCCGATGAGCATCGCGGTGACGTATCTGGTCGCGAAGTCGATTGCGAACGGTCCGTTCGACCGCGCGCTCGAAGCCGACGTCTACATGCTCGCGCGCCAAATCCAGCCGGTGAACGGCGTCGCCGAACTGCGTCTACCCGATGTCACGCGCGATTTCCTGCGCGCCGACAACGTCGACAGCGTGTTCTTTCAAGTGCTCGGCACGCGCGGCGAACTGGTCGGCGGCGACCGTGACATGCCCTTGCCGCATGACGACGATCGTCCGCAGCCGGGCATCGTCGAATTTCGCGACGACGCCCTGCGCGGCAACGACATTCGCGTCGCCTATACGACGGTCGATGTGCCCGGTCTCGCGCCGGGACGCGATCCCGCCGAGACGCAGCCGGTGCTCGTGCAGGTCGCCGAGACGCTGGACAAACGCAGCCAGCTCGCCAACGACATCATCAAAGGCGTGATCCTGCCGCAGTTCGTGATCCTGCCGCTCGCCATCGTGCTCGTGTGGTTCGGCCTCTCGCGCGGGCTCGCGCCGCTGCACGCGCTGCAGTCGAACATTCGCGCGCGGCGTCCGGACGACCTCTCGCCGCTCGAAGCGGCCCGCGCGCCGCCCGAGATCGCGCCGCTCGTGGCGTCGTTCAACGATTTGCTCGTGCGGCTCGAACAGAACATGGAGTTTCAGAAGCGCTTTATCGCCGACGCCGCGCATCAGATGAAAACGCCGCTCGCCGGCCTGCGCATGCAGGCGGAGTTTGCGTTGCGCCAAGAGGTATCGACGGAAGTGCAGCGCTCGCTCGAACAGATCGCCACGAGTTCCGAGCACGCGGCGCGGCTCGTCACGCAATTGCTCGCGTTGGCGCGCGCGGAAAATCGCGCGACGGGGCAGATTTTCTCGCACGTCGAACTGACCGATCTCGCGCGGCTCGCCGTGCGCGACTGGGTGCAGGCGGCGCTCGCGAAGGGTATCGATATCGGTTACGAGGAGCCCGCGTATCCCGTCGAAGTCGAGGGCAACGCGGTGATGCTGCGTGAATTGCTGTCGAATCTGATCGATAACGCCATCCGCTACACGCCTCCGAACGGACGCGTGACCGTGCGCGTGCGGACCGGCGAGCACGATCTCGATCACGTTCATCTCGAAGTGGAAGACACCGGACTTGGCATTCCGAGCGCCGAACGCGAGCGCGTGCTCGAGCGTTTCTATCGCATTCTCGGACGCGAGGGCGACGGCAGCGGCCTCGGTCTCGCCATTGTCAAGGAGATCACGGCGATGCACGGCGGCACGCTCGTCATCGAAGATCATGTGTATCAGGAAGCGCCGCGACTGGCTGGAACGCTGGTTCGCGTGAGCTTACAGCGGGTTTTTCCTATGCGGGACAAACCCTGAGCCCGCCCAGCGCCCAACACCTCGACAAACAACATAAAACGCGCATTGACGCAAGAATG
Source organism: Caballeronia sp. GAWG2-1 (assembly GCF_023631405.1). Lineage (NCBI taxonomy): Bacteria > Pseudomonadati > Pseudomonadota > Betaproteobacteria > Burkholderiales > Burkholderiaceae > Caballeronia > Caballeronia sp. GAWG2-1. The sequence continues at coordinate 5,730 of NZ_JALQDD010000005.1, read as the reverse complement.
AGCGAGATAAAAAGAAAATAGCAGATGGTTAGCCGAAGATGTACTTTATGCGCCGATTCGACACGCATCCGGGCGAGTCAGAACGCCGTAAGTTTTCGTTCCAATAATCGTTGCACCGGAGCGCCTCGGGGCGTTTCCGACACGTACGCGAATTCAAATCAGGAGACGATTCATGGCTACGGTTGAGGGGCGCATTTCCCACGCACCGATGACGAGCGAGGAAAGGAAGGTCATCTTCGCTTCGTCGCTCGGCACGGTGTTCGAGTGGTACGACTTTTATCTGGCGGGCTCGCTTGCCATCTACATCAGCAAGACGTTCTTCTCGGGCGTCAATCCGACCGCTGGCTTTATCTTCACGCTGCTCGGCTTCGCGGCGGGTTTCGCGGTGCGTCCGTTCGGCGCGATCGTGTTCGGGCGGCTCGGCGATATGGTCGGGCGCAAATACACGTTCCTCGTGACCATCGTCATCATGGGTCTGTCGACGTTCCTGATCGGCTTCCTGCCCGGCTACGCGACCATAGGCATTGCGGCGCCGGTCATCTTCATCGCGATGCGCTTGCTGCAGGGCCTCGCGCTCGGCGGCGAGTACGGCGGCGCGGCGACCTACGTCGCGGAGCACGCACCGGCCAACAAGCGCGGCGCATGGACCGCGTGGATCCAGACCACGGCGACGCTTGGCCTTTTCATTTCGCTGATCGTGATTTTGGCGGTACGCACGATGGTTGGCGAAGAACAGTTCGGTGCCTGGGGCTGGCGCATTCCGTTCCTCGTGTCGATCCTGCTGCTCGCGGTGTCGGTGTGGATTCGCATGAAGCTGCATGAATCGCCGGTGTTCGAGCGCATCAAGTCCGAAGGCAAGACTTCGAAGGCGCCGCTGACCGAAGCGTTCGGCGAATGGAAGAACCTGAAGATCGTGTTGCTGGCGCTGTTCGGTTTGACGGCGGGTCAGGCGGTCGTGTGGTACACGGGGCAGTTCTACTCGCTCTTCTTCCTCACGCAAACCCTCAAGGTCGATGGCACCAGCGCGAATATCATGGTCGCGGTGGCGCTTTTGATCGGCACGCCGTTCTTCGTGTTCTTCGGGTCGCTTTCGGACCGGATCGGCCGCAAGCCGATCATCATGGCGGGCTGCCTGATCGCCGCGTTGAGCTTCTTCCCGCTCTTCAAGGCGCTCGCGCACTACACCAACCCGACGCTCGAAGCCGCCACGCAGAAGTCGCCGATTGTCGTAATCTCCAATCCGGACGAGTGCGCGTTCCAGTTCAATCCGGTGGGCACGTCGAAGTTCACGTCGTCGTGCGATATCGCGAAGAGCGCGCTGTCCAAGGCCGGTCTCAACTATGAGAACGTCGCGGCACCGGCGGGCACGCTCGCGCAGATCAAGGTGGGCGAAACGGTGGTGAACACCTACGACGGCAAGGCGGCCGACGCGAAGGCGCAAGGCGCGGCCTTCGACAAGACGCTTGCCGGCACCTTGAAGAGCGCGGGCTACCCGGCGAAGGCCGATCCGGCGCTCATCAACTGGCCGATGGCGATTGTCGTTTTGACCATCCTCGTGATCTACGTGACGATGGTCTACGGCCCGATCGCGGCAATGCTGGTTGAGATGTTCCCGGCGCGGATTCGCTACACGTCGATGTCGTTGCCGTATCACATCGGCAATGGCTGGTTCGGTGGATTTCTTCCTGCGACGGCTTTCGCTATCGTCGCCGCGAGAGGCGATATCTATTCGGGCTTGTGGTATCCGATTGTGATTGCGCTGGCGACGTTCGTGATCGGCATGTTGTTCGTCAAGGACACGCGCAAGACGAATGTCTATGACGAAGATTGATGACGATGGTGCTTTCCTGGCGCTTTCCTGCCGCTTGAATAAAACGAGCGGCAGGGGTTGACAGCGGTTTCACCTATCGCCATAATCTCGCTTCTTTCGGCGAATTAGCTCAGTCGGTTAGAGCGACGGAATCATAATCCGCAGGTCCGGGGTTCGAATCCCTGATTCGCCACCAGTGTTATTAAGGGGTTAGCGCAAGCTAACCCCTTTCGTTTTGTGGCATCTGTCAACCAAGTGTCAACCCCAATACAGTGAGCGTTGCTTCAAGCCGATAGCACATCTCATCAGGGGCTCGTACAATTTGCTCCCGCAAATTTTACGTTTTGTCTGCATGTGCGGACGACAGCAATTGGCACCGACGCATGCCGCCCAAATCTCTAAATCTTAATCAAGAATCCATTCAGTCCGCCGTTTATGAGTTCGCGCTGGAGTGCGGAGGAAAGGCGACCGGTCCGACCGCCAAGGCAAAGTTCGACGAATACGAGCTGCACATCGACGGTCAGAAGTCCGCGTTGCTGCACGTGTATAAAAAGAACGACGGCAGCACGACGCTGATGTCAAAGGTTGGAACTAATCAGGAACTGTCGGAACGGCTTGCTGAACATATCGCCAAGAGCACAACGAGAGTGTCTGTGGCGAACAAGCCGCTCACCCTGCGGAATCTATCGAAAGAGACGTGGGAGTTCTTGCGCGAGTACTTAGAAGAAAATGCGTGCAAGGTGACAGACGAACCCCTGCCACACGGAGTTAGGATCAGGGTTGTCGGGCCGGAGCGTGACCAAGTCTTTTTGCACCGGTATGACAGCGGCGGATTCATGATGCAAGGGCGCCCGATGGCCGTCTATGCTATGGTGATGTCCACTCTGTGCGAAGTGCACGAAGATAAGCGTGAGGTCTTGGAAGCTCAGTTGGAGGTCGTTCAGGTTCAGACGACTGTGGATGGGCTTTATGAAGAGCTTCACCAGCATCTACCGACAGCGGCGAAATATTTGGGCGACACGGGTTGTGCTATCGTGGTACCGGCCTTCGCCCTCACGAAAATCGCGGTTGAGCTTCCAGACTACTCGACCGTCGCATACCCTGCGCTTCGAGGATTAGAGTTTTACATGAAGCAGCTCTTGGTCGACAACGAACAGCCCGTGTCCGCCGTGCAGGGTCTGGGGGCTCACTTCAACAAGCAGGGTTCTCTGCTGTCCGGTTGCGCGGCAAAATTTGCGTGTCCACCGACTGTTCTTGCGTTAGAGAAGTCGTGCGCGTTGCACAATTTGCACCGAAATGGGCTGTTTCATGCCGATGGCGCGGTTCCTGCGATGACCCGTATCATCGACGGAAAACAAGACGCGACAAACATTGTGTTTGTAGTTTTTCGTACGATCGAAAGCACCTACGCGGCGATACCTCAGAAAACGTAATGAAGGCCCACAAAGGCTACTCTCTCCAGAAAGGTCCCTCAGCGACCTTTCCCATCATCAGCTTCTCGCTAAACAGCGAGCGGCCGGAGGCGTTTCTGCCCAAAGTGGAACGAGATCTCAAAAAGAAGGCCTTCGTGGGCAAGGTATTGGTCGACACTTTGGCTTGCAATGGCCTGACGTCGCGCAGATTTTTCGTTGGCGAATTCGACGGCGAACATCTGAAACGGTCGTCTTTCAAAGTGCTGTCCCTCGCCAGTCTTGACACTGTTACGCAAGAGTTCTGTGCACGGTTCTACGCGTCTCATTTCGACGAACTAGAGCGCTCTATCCTTGCTCCTGTTCAGCGCTTTAAGTTGAAGCGTGATGCATCCCACCTTGCTACCGGCTCAGCCGACGGATTGGTCATACCACCCCGTTCAATCGCGTTACTGCGGCGTCGCTTCGCATTAAACTTACGGCGGCACATGTGAGGGTAGTGACCCTGCGCTGCTTCGAGTGTGGCCTCGCGACGCGATTCTTGCTTTTTCGCATAATCCCAACCGGATTTTAATCTGCTCCAGGTAAGTCCTATCTAGGGCAGCGCTCAAACGCGGGACATTACTGTCGGCAGAAAACGTCGAGCTCTTTATAGATCTTGCAACAAGTCTTGCGGGCGCTTCTGCGGCAGAGATAAAAGACGTCGTGGAATTCTGGCTCTGGGGACTCTCCAAGCCGGAACATTGGCTGTCGGTACCAGACGCCATTTTGATCGTGAAGACGCCGCGCTTTCCGTCGAACGCAGCAGAACCTGGCATTTGTAATGCCATCAAAAACTGCCGCGTTAATATCCAAACCTTTCCGGCTGCTGGTGCCGGAGAGGTGAACCGTCGTGCCCTGCTACAACGGGCGATCGCACGTTGCTGATGATCTGCGGACTGCCAGCATTGTGTAATGAATATGTCATACTGGCCCCCAACTCAAGCCCCATCGTCCACATTGAGAATCTTACAATGTCAACCTCTTGACCGTCATTGTTCAGTATGCTTTTGTTTTAAAGCAAGCTCCAGGGCCGAGAGGCCTCTTGTCGGAAGACCTTCTGATTTGGATCATTTTGTAACTTTTGCATTAAAACGGTATTTTTAATAGTTCTAGGCATATATATAAGGACTCCAACGAAGAGAACTGCAATCAACAACAAAAAAGCCCAAATGGCCCGCCCGGGTAGTATTGGATTTTTAACAAGCGTAATCGCGCTGAATAAAAAACCTAGCGTCATTGTTTGACCGAGCACGCCCCATGCTGTTACGAAGCCGGCTGCATAGAACAATCTTACGGATCCACTGGGATTTTGAATGATACCCGCACTATCTTTGGTATTTACCGTAAAAAAAACGTATAGTAACGGCGCAAGGGTCGTCAGACCGAGAAAAAAAATGTTCAATGCCATATAACTTTCTCGAAAGGCTGCGGACGACAGCGATGGCAATACACCAAAGTTAAGAACTATTCCCAACAACGCGCCAATTGCCGTAAAATTTGACGCCCAACTGCGCGAGAAATCCCAATTCGGGCTGCCCATTCGATCAGTCCAAGCACAGCGCGGCTCGTGAAAGAATTTCAATGAAATCGCGACCCCAAGAATGAGGGCGAAAGAGATAAATAGGCTTGAGCTCAAAATGAAGCTTGTTACGAACGATACATCCTTTAGCGCGCTAATCATGTGTAACCTCACGACTACTTATGGAGCAACCTCAGACTCTGCATCCTGCGGAAGCCGCGCCCGGTTGGGGCTCATCCAACCGGGGTAAGACAGACGGAAATGCGATGCTTTTTTAATGCCTACAATGGTACGAACTGCCGAGTTATCAAAGCATTCGTAATCGCATTTATCAGAGGCACCGTATCCTGTTGTTTTTGAAGTAAGCTGTTGATGGTCGCTTGCTTCCGGGTCGCATCGGACAAGAATGATTCGGCAGTAGGCAAAATTACAGAATCATTCACTCCCAGTCCGAACAGCTTCGCCTGCTCGCCAAGTCCAGCGGCTGGCCGCTGTCCTTTGATCGCTGCCGTTACAACCGACGCGATTGCCGGAATCAGGATGGCGTCGTCAACGCCAAATAGCTTCGCCAGTCCGCCAGGGACAGCAGCTGGCTGCTGTCCCTTGATTGCTGCCGTTACAACCGACGCGATTGCCGGAATCAGGATGGCGTCGTCGACGCCAAATAGCTTTGCCTGTCCGCCAAGTCCCGCAGTTGGCTGCTGTCCTTTGATCGCTGCCGTTACAACCGACGCGATTGCCGGAATCAGGATTGCGTCGTCGACGCCAAATAGCTTTGCCTGTCCGCCAAGTCCCGCAGTTGGCTGCTGTCCTTTGATCGCTGCCGTTACAACCGACGCGATTGCTGGAATCAGGATGGCGTCGTCAACGCCGAATAGCTTTGCCTGTCCGCCAAGTCCCGCAGTTGGCTGCTGTCCTTTGATCGCTGCCGTTACAACCGACGCGATTGC
>NZ_JALQDD010000004.1:0-50138 GCF_023631405.1 Caballeronia sp. GAWG2-1 | reverse complement strand
AATAGCTTTGCCTGTCCGCCAAGTCCCGCAGTTGGCTGCTGTCCTTTGATCGCTGCCGTTACAACCGACGCGATTGCTGGAATCAGGATTGCGTCGTCAACGCCAAATAGCTTTGCCTGTCCGCCAGGTCCAGCGGCCGGCTGCGTTCCTTTGATCGCTGCCGTTACAACCGACGCGATTGCCGGAATCAGGATGGCGTCGTCAACGCCAAATAGCTTTGCCAGTCCGCCAGGGCCAGCGGCTGGCTGTTGTCCTTTGATCGCTGCCGTTACAACCGACGCGATTGCCGGAATCAGGATGGCGTCGTCAACGCCGAATAGCTTCGCCTGTCCGCCAGGGCCAGCGGCTGGCTGCTGTCCTTTGATGGCTGCCGTCACAACCGACGCGATTACCGGAATCAGGATGGCGTCGTCGACGCCAAATAGCTTTGCCTGTCCGCCAAGTCCCGCAGTTGGCTGCTGCCCTTTGATCGCTGCCGTTACAACCGACGCGATTGCTGGAATCAGGGTGGCGTCGTCAACGCCGAATAGCTTTGCCTGTCCGCCAAGTCCCGCAGTTGGCTGCTGTCCTTTGATCGCTGCCGTTACAACCGACGCGATTGCTGGAATCAGGATTGCGTCGTCAACGCCAAATAGCGTTGCCTGTCCGCCAGGTCCAGCAGTTGGCTGCTGTCCTTTGATCGCTGCCGTTACAACCGACGCGATTGCCGGAATCAGGATGGCGTCGTCAATGCCGAATAGCTTCGCCTGTCCGAAAGGTTGTGTAACTGTCTGCCGATCGCTCTTCACAACACCGCCAATAATTGAGGCTATTGCAGAAATAAGCCTCGCCTCATCTGTATCTGCCGAATGTGCACGACTGATCAAGCCGGCAATGCCTTCTACAAGCGAACTTACATTTCCCTGCGTTTTCGCTGCGGTAGGCGCGGATATCGGCGGTAGGTTTAAAAAGCTCTTTGCTGCGAGCCCAGCCATTCCCTTAGGTTCTTTCACAACGGCGGTCTGCCCGAATCCCATTGCATGGAGCATTTTTGCCGCTTGATCGATCAGACTGGACGTTGAGGCGGCGACTCCTAAGGATTGAACAGATCGCAGGAGCGCAAAGGTGAAGGCGGAAAAGCCCGCAGTTGCAGACGTACTGGCCGCTGCGGTCTCACCCTCAAGACATGCCGATAGGAGCATCCCTTTCATTTGCACCTCGACGATCTCATCGCTCACTGGATTCATAAGCTTTGCAAGACCGCCCGCCATCACCAGCCGAGGCGCTTTTAGGAACGGCTTGTATTGAGTGCTTATCGCCTGGGTATCGACAAAATGCTTCGTTTCCAAAGGATCCGACTGAAAAGCCTTTATTTTGGCGGGCTCAATAGAATCCGACGCATTCAACATTCCGAACGCATCCGGCGAAAATAGATTGAAAGCCAATAAGCGAGGATTTACGACCGCCTTGAATAACTGTTTTTCCATTCCACCAGAAAAACAAGAGTCCAGCACCATTGTGAATATGCCGTTGGGCAACCCCTGAGTTCTGCCACTAATCTCGTCGTCGGAAAGCAAGCCATCATACAATACCAAAAATTCTTCTAATACTCCATTTCGAGGTCGCGTATCACCATGCCCCGAATAAAAAAACACTAGGCGATCGTCCGGGGTTGCATCGCGAAATAACCAATCCAGCCCTTCACCTACGCTCGCAAGCGTAGCGTCGGCGTCGGTCAGGGTGCGGACCTCGTCGAATTGGAGCGTGTTCAAAAGCAAGCTTTCGAAACCCGCAGCGTCGTTTTTACAACTTGGAAGATCATTTATCGTCCCCATATAATCGTTTATACCGACCACAACCGCTTTTTTCGTTCCTTTCGATATGGTGACCGCACTTGCGGACGTGCTTTTTACATCTTCGCCGTTCCCAGCGGTGGAGAAATCTCGCTTCTTACCGGATACGCTTTCGTCGATCTCATTACGCTTACTTTCGGGCCTAGCCATTTTTATCTCCTATTCGGCCGTTTAAAAGCATGAGCTACCTATAGCTTGAATAACTTGGATATCTGAATATTGAGCTATTCAAGATAAGACCAGGGTCTATAAGCTGACAATTTGCCTGTCAAGTTCTTTACGGATTACAAAGAAAGATAAGTTGTTCGTAGGCTAGGACTAAAAAGCTAAAAAATCCACTACGACAGGGTTTATACGTAGTGAACGCGATAACGCGCTGTGTTTTGAGGGTCCAGGGCAAGCGGCGCAGTTGCAGTCCCGTAGCGTCGCGTGGATGAATGAAGGGATGCCGCATTTTGATAGTTTTTGCGTGCAAAAGGCTCTTCTTAGTCTTTTCAACGGTCACACGATGTCCAACGGACTGTCGAGGGCATTGCGGGTCAATGGCGTGCATTGCTGCGCTACACCCGCACTTCCCAATGGTTTGACGGGCAATATGGAGACAAAGTAGGCCAATGCCACGGATTCTAATCCGCAGGTCCGGGGTTCGAATCCCTGATTCGCCACCAACAACACTCGTGACTTGCCCGCCGCGAAGTGACGCGACGCTTCTCAAACGCCTCCTCGTTCGAATCAAGGGAGATGTTTGCTTACAAATGTCACACCGAACGCGTCCACCGGGTAGCAAACGCGGCGTTATAGCAGGCAGGCATCAATGCCTTGCAAGCACTCAACGGAGACGCTGCCATGAACGCCGTACCCCAGTTCGATCAAAAGCCCTCGCGTATTCATCCGCTCATGGCGGCGGCCGCCGTCTCGGTGATCCTCGCTTGCGGCACGGGCGTGGCCGCGATGACCGGCCTTCTGCCGTCATCGAAAGCCACCGCGACGGCCGTGACGGCTTCGCCGCTGGTAGATGCGCAAGTCGCCAAGGCGTCGCCCGCAAGCGCGCCGGCTCTGACTGGAAGCGACGCGGATCGATTGCCGCGTGCGGTTCGCGGGCATCACTTGAAACCGGCGTCGACGACGGCACATAGCGTGGCGGCCGCGGCGCCCGCAGCGGTCGAAGCCCAACCGGCGTACGATCCGTATGCCGGCCAGGTCATGGCGGTGAACGCGGTGCAGACCGCGCAACCCACCACGGGTCTCGGTGCAATAGGCGGCGCGGTCGTCGGCGGTTTGGCGGGGACGCAGATCGGTAACGGTCGCGGACGCACGGCGGCGACGATCATCGGCGCACTTGGCGGCGGGCTCGCGGGCAATCAGATCGAACATGTCGTCCACAAGACGACGACGTATCAGGTGCAAGTCCGCATGAACGATGGCAGCGTGCGCAGCTTCAATTACGACAGCGCGCCCGGCGTCGCGGTCGGCGAGCGAGTGCGCGTGGCGGGTGAATCGCTGAGCCCGGCTTGAGAACGGCGCGCCTTTGCAAAGCCTGACGCGTCCTAAGACAACACTAATTATCGAGTGCGATGATGTTTCCATGCTCATTGCACGAAGCGTCCCGGCCCGCCGGTTCGGGTGCGCGAGCAAGAACCTGTTCCGGAGATTTCCGTGAAGAAAAAATCGACGAATACGAGGTCCGGCCGTCCTGCCATGTCGCCGCTGTTGCGCGCGCTGACCTATAGCCGCGCCGCCCGCGAACCGATGACCAACGCCATGCTGCTTCAAGCCTATGCCGCACTCGACGCCCTCCGGCGCGGACACGGCTCGAAGCCGCTCTTCATGGCGCTGTGCCGGCATCTGCTGATCGCGGAAGAACTCGGCCAGCTCGGTCACGTGACGGATCACGCCGACGACATCACCGCAGCCTATGAAGCGCTCGTCGAACTGGACGAGCGGCACACCGGCACGGGCGAGTGGACGCTCGACGACGCGGCGCACGCCAACCTGTGCGATGCACTCGCCATCTATGCCGACCAGCTCGAAGACGCGACACTCGAACACATCGCGCAAGCCGAAGCACGCATGGTCACGCAATCGCTCGTCGCGGCGAACCTGCGTCACGAGGCCAAACACGAAGAACTGGCTTAGTCGAAAAGCCGATCGGACGGTTAAGGGTTTATCCGCCACGTATCTTGCTTGCGTGTGTTCGAGAACGAACACTCATACAAAACCGTTGCCTCGATACTGTGTCTGCGCACGGGGGAAGTCGATTCAAGCGCAAACGGACCACAAAAAAGATGGGCGGCATTCGACCGAGTTGTGGGTAAAGGCACAGGCGCGCCAGGCAGGTAACGAATAAAGAGCGCACGGTTTTGCCAACAGCCCGGCGAGTAGCAGGCGAACCACGCCATCGCTCCGACAAAGAAGCTCAAAAGCCGGCACTCGCCGGCTTTTCTTTTTTGCGCGACTCAGCGGTACTTCGAAAACACCGTCCGGCCGCACTCCGCACACCATGAACGCTGCGCGGATTCGATATCCGCATCCCAGACGTGTCCCCACGCGCATCGCCAGGAAGGCGGCGCCTTGATGTCGGCACGGCCCGGCGATAACAGCGCACCGCCGCGCATCTGCGCGATGCCATGCAAGCGCTGCATCTCGACCTCGCGCCGGTGCGACGCGCAGTTCATGCAACGAATATTCTGAGCCGCATCTACCGCGTCGTCCCAGTGATGGCCACGGTCGCAAGCCCAGAGCGTGAGCGTCGCATCGTTCGCGTCTTGCAGATAACGGTCGCGATAGCGCGCGGCGTCATTCATCAAGGCGTTTCGTCTCTTGTCGTTATTCTGATTGTTCATTGCCTCTGCAACCTCTCAATGACGTCCGCCGCCCTCCGCCTCCGAGCGCGAAGTCGTCACCACGATGCCGTTCGGGTCGAAATGCGCGTTGAACATGGCGTCGCGATTCACGCCATCTTCGAGCCAGTGCCAACTCCACACGCGTTCCTGCTTCAGTCGATACTCCGCGACGGTGGTCGGCTTGCCAAGCAACCGGCGCACTTCATCCTGCGTCATGCCGGGCCTTACCTTCGCGATATTCGCCGCGGTCAGAACCTGCGTCACCGACACGAAGAGTCCGTCGGCGTCGAGATCGACGAAATAGGTGTTCGTTCCCGCCGGGCCGCGCGGATATTCGAGCCGCTTGGAACCGTCGGTGAAAGTCCGTTCGATTTCCGGGTCGCCCATCTGACTGCGAATCTGCGCCTCGGTCGTGACGCCAGGCTGCAAATCCTTCAGCAGCAGATTGTCGGGCTTCACGGCATTGAAAATTGCCTTGAGCTTGTTCAACCCATCCTCGCTTTGCTGCTGATCGCAGCCAGCAAGCAATGACAGCGCGACACATGCCGCGCCCATGACTTTCTTCACCATCACTCTCCTTCGACCTTCATTTTTCAACCTTCATTCTTCAACCACCTGCGCCAAGCAGGGGCAACGGGTCAACCGCCGCGCCCGACTTGCGTACTTCGAAATGCAGCTCCGGAGAGCCGCTCGGTCCCGTGCCCATGTCGGCGATGGTCGCACCTTGCTTGACCGTATCGCCTTCGTGCACGAGCAGCTTGTCGTTATAGGCGTAGGCGGTCAGAAAATCGTTGCCATGCCGCACGATGATCATGCGCCCATACGAGCGCAAGCCGCTGCCCGCATACACGACCTTGCCGCCGGCCGCCGCCTTCACGGGTTGCCCGACCTTGCCGGAGATATCGATTCCCTTGTTGCCGCTCGCGCCGAACTTGCGCACGACCTCGCCCTTCGCGGGCCACACGAACGTGCCCCTGGCCGCGCTCACATGTTCTTCGCTGGCTTCGGGCGCGGGCTTTTGCGCGACGGACTTTTCGGTCTTGTCGCTCGATGACTTCTGCGGTGTGGGAATGAGCGGCGGCATGTCTTTCTTTTGCGCCGTGCTCGCGGATGCCACGGCTGCGCCCGGCGGCGCCACGCGCAACAGCTGTCCGATATTCACCTGCTTGCTTTCGGGCAGCGTGTTCCATTTGGCGAGGTCGTCGGGCTTCTGCTTGTAGTTTCGCGCGATGCCGTAAAGCGTGTCGCCCGGCTTCACGCGATAGAAGCCCGGCTCCGCTGGCGGCGCGTTGAGCGGCACGACCGGCGCGGGAATGACGGCGGGCGACGTCGTCTGAACGACAGGCGGCGCGCTCGACGCCGAACTCTCGACGATAGGCGCGGGCGTGCGCGGTGTGGAGGAACATCCGGCGAGCATTGCCGCGACCGCTGCCCCCGCGATGCCCGCGCGGCTGAATAGCTTGAAACCTTCCATTTGCATCGACACCAACGTTCTCATTCTCTTGTTCTAGTCTCTTGCAGCGTGTTCAAAGCCCACAGCGCCGATTACAGCAATGCGTCGCGCCGCTCCTGTTGCAATACGTGAAACGATCAACATCCGCCAGCATAAAACATTACCGAAACAATTCCGCCGTCGTGACATAAACGACACACGTGGCCATTCGGTGCACCGGGCGTTTCGGCATTCTAAATTTTGATCAAATTACACACTATCTTCGGCGCGCTTGCCGTGTCTGGCGCGAGCCGTGGCATCGACAAAACTTGACACTCAGGCCGGTCCGCGTGGCCGTTCTTTGGGCTAAATTCACCGCGCTCGAAAGCAGGAGCTTCCTGCAGTCCTGCAATCATCCAATCTCTCGGAGTTTTTTCTCATGAATTTCTTGCAACACGGAATCATCCTCTGGCTGATCATCGGCGGCGTCGCGGGCTGGCTCGCCGGTCTCATCATGAACGGCAGCGGCTTCGGCGTGATCGTCGACATTATCGTCGGCGTGGTCGGCGGTCTGATCGGCGGCTGGCTGTTCGGCACGCTCGGTATCTCGTTCGGCGGCGGCATCTTCGGCTCGCTCGTGACGGCCGTGATCGGCGCAGTCGTGCTGCTGTTCCTTATCCGCCTGATTCGCCGCGGATAAAACGCATCGAGCGAGGCGCGCAGTAACACGCGTCTCGCTCGATTTCAGTGCCCCGAAGCAGCAATCGGCCGTTACGGCTTACGCCTTCGAGCGCCGCCGCGTCAGCTTCCAAAGCGCACCCAGCGCGATCGGCACCACTGCCGCGCCGATTCCCACCAGCACGATCACGTTCAAATACTGCCGAATGAACGGAATGTTGCCGAAGAAGTAGCCGAGTAGCACGAGCAACAGGACCCAAACCAGCGCGCCCAGAATATTGAAGAACTGAAAGCGCGTGTGATTCATCGACGAAGCGCCCGCCACGAACGGCGCGAAGGTCCGTACCACCGGCACGAAGCGCGCGATCACGATAGTCTTGCCGCCGTGATGCTCATAAAAGTTGTGGGTCTTCTGCAGCGCCGCGCGGTCGAGAAAGCGCTCCAGCACGGGAATGTTGGTGTCGAACACCTTCGGGCCGATAGCACGCCCGATCCAGTAATTCACCGTGTTCCCCAGAACAGCCGCCACGAGCAGCAGCACGATGAGCGCGCTCAAGTCCATCGCGTGGGACGCGGCAAACGCGCCGCCGATGAACAACAGCGAATCGCCCGGCAGGAACGGGAATACGACGAGCCCGGTTTCGCAGAACACGATGAGGAACAACACCGCATAAACCCAAGCGCCGTAGTGCTGGATAAAGACACCGAGCGACTTGTCGATGTGAAGGATCATCCCTAGAAATTGCAGCAGCGTGTCCAAAAGCTTTCCTCGAAAAAAATGGCCCGGCGCGACAGGAATCTGCCCGCCGTCAAGAACCGTGGAAGGTCGCGCCATGATACCGAACGCAAACGCGCCTTCAATTAGGAAGCGCTCATCCAGACGCCGTCTCGACGCCCTTTTGCCGCCAAAATCGCGCATCGGGACGCTCGGATGCGAATCGCTATAATTCGGGATGGCCGAACTCAACGATCCCTCCGCCTACACATTGACCGCAGACGCCGCGCGCGGTTCGCGCGCCATCGCGCCGCTTCCCGACCAGCTCATCAGCCAGATCGCGGCGGGCGAGGTGGTGGAACGGCCGGCATCGGTCGTGAAGGAACTGCTGGAAAACGCGCTCGATGCAAGCGCGCGCACCCTGCGCATCACGCTCGATGAAGGCGGCGTGAAGCGAATCGTCATTGCCGATGACGGCAGCGGCATTCCGCCCAACGAACTTCCGCTCGCGCTTTTACGCCACGCGACCAGCAAAATCCGCTCGCTCGCGGACCTGGAAGCCGTCGCCACGCTCGGCTTTCGCGGCGAGGCAATTGCCTCGATCGCTTCCGTCGCGGAGTTGTTCATCACGAGCCGCACCGAGAGTTGTCCGCACGCGACGCGCATCGACGCGCAAACGGGCGCCATTTCCCCGGCAGCCGGCACGGTCGGCACCACCATGGAAGTGCGCGAGCTGTACTTCAACACGCCCGCGCGGCGCAAGTTCCTCAAGAGCGAACAGACCGAACTCGGGCATTGCCTCGATGTGATCCGGCGCATGGCGCTCGCGCGCCCGGACGTCGCCATTTCGGTGATGCACAACGGCAAGGCCGTCGAGCATTGGAACGCGAGCGATCCGCGGACGCGCGTCGCGAAGATCCTCGGCGAGGTGTTCGAAACCGCGCATCTGCCGCTCGATGAACGCGCCGGGCCGCTCGCCGTCTACGGTTGCGCGGGCCTGCCGACCGCCAGTCGCGGACGCGCCGATCAACAGTATTTCTTCGTCAACGGCCGCTTCGTGCGCGACAAGCTGCTGACGCACGCGGTGCGCGCGGCCTATGAAGACGTGCTGCATGGCAATCGCTATCCGGCCTATGTGCTGTTTCTCGACTTGCCGCCCGAATCGGTGGATGTGAACGTGCATCCGTCGAAGATCGAAGTGCGCTTTCGCGATTCGCGCTCGATTCACCAATACGTGTTTCATGCCGTGCAGCGCGCGCTTGCGCGGCAAGCGGGCGCGTCGCCGGAAACCACGTCGGGCGGGCATGCGGCGCAGTTGTCGCCGACCGGACCGGCTTCGTTCAGCGCAAAGCCTTACGCCACGGGCAGCGGCGATACGGCGCCGATGCGCGGCGAAAACGGCACGTCATGGATGCGCCAGTCGCGCATGACGCAGGGCACCTTGCCTGTCGCGCAGCCGCTTGCGCTGTACGACGCGCTCTTCGGCCGCAAGGACAACGCCGCGCCCGAGGCGTCGCCTTCGGTGGCGTGGGCCGGCGAAAGCGCGCCGGCTTATGCGCCGCGACCCGCTCCGCTCGATCACGCCGATGACCAGCCGCTCGGCTTCGCCGTCGGGCAGATTCACGGCATCTACGTGCTTGCGCAAAATGCGCGCGGACTCGTGATCGTCGACATGCACGCCGCGCACGAACGCATTCTCTACGAGCAGTTCAAGAATGCGCTTGCGGATCGTGCGATCGTCGTGCAGCCGCTTCTCATTCCGGTATCGATGACGGCGGATGCGGTCGAGATCGGCATCGTCGAGGAAGAGCGCGCCACGCTCGATGCGCTCGGCTTCGATCTGGCCGTGCTCTCGCCGACATCGATTGCCATTCGCGCAGTTCCCGCGCTGCTCAAGGATGCCGATCTGCAAGCGCTTGCGCGCGCCGTGCTGGCGGATTTGCAGGCGTATGGCGGGTCGCGCGTGCTCACCGAGCGTCAGCACGAGTTGCTTGGAACGCTCGCGTGCCATCACGCCGTGCGCGCCAACCGGCGCCTTACGCTCGATGAAATGAATGGCCTTTTGCGCCAGATGGAAGCAACCGAACGCGCCGATCAATGCAATCACGGCCGGCCGACGTGGTTCCAACTCACGCTCGCCGACCTCGACCGTCTCTTCATGCGCGGACAATGACGGCTCGTTCCATCGCGTGTTTATTGGGGCCGACGGCATCGGGGAAGACAGCGGCGGCACTTGCGTTCGCCGCGCGCTCGGCGCGGCCGGTCGAGATTATCAGCGTGGATTCGGCGCTGGTTTATCGCGAGATGGATATCGGCACGGCCAAACCGAGCGCGGAAGAACGCGCGCTGGCCGCGCATCATCTGATCGATATCATCGATCCCTCACAGAGCTATTCCGCCGCGCAGTTTCGCGGCGATGCGCTGCGGCTCGTCGGCGAGATCGTCGCGCGCGGGCATGTGCCGCTGCTGGTCGGCGGCACGATGCTGTACTTCAAGGCGCTCACGCAGGGCTTGAACGACTTGCCTCCCGCCGATGCCGATACGCGCGCTCTTCTGGATGCCGATGCCGCGCGCGACGGCTGGCCGGCGTTGCATGCGCGACTTGCGTCAATCGATCCGCAAACCGCCGCGCGTCTCGCGCCGAATGACTCGCAGCGCATTCAACGCGCGCTCGAAGTGTTCATGCTCACCGGGCAGCCGATGTCGGCGCTGCTTGCCGCGCCGCGCGAGTCTTCGGGCGATGCGCCGTATCGCTTCGTGCCGATTGCACTCGAACCTTCGGATCGCGCGGTGCTGCATGCGCGTATCGCGGCACGCTTCGATGCGATGCTGGCGCACGGTTTCATCGACGAAGTGAAGCGGCTGCGCGCCCGTGGCGACCTCGATCTGTCGATGCCGTCGATGCGTTGCGTGGGTTATCGGCAAGCATGGGAGTATCTCGACGGCGCGACACGCTATGACGAAATGCGCGATAAGGGCGTCTTCGCGACGAGGCAGTTGTGCAAGCGGCAGTTGACGTGGCTGCGTTCGATACCGGAGCGGGCGGTGGTGGATTGTTGCGCGGGGGATGCAACGGAGCGGGCGGTGGCGACGGTGTTGGCGGTCGCGGGGTGAGTGGCGTCAAGAAAAGCGGCGAAACCGGTTCTCGCTTGCGCTTCATGCCTCAAGGCAAAGCCGCGTTATCATTCATGCGTGGCTTCTTATCGTTCCGTCCCATGACCAAACCTTCATCAGCGCTCGAAGTGCATCGCAACGACGTTCGTCGCATCATCGCGGCCAACCATGCGGCAAATCCGCGGGTATTCGGCTCGGTTCTTCACGGCGAAGACGACGACGGCAGCGATCTCGATATTTTGGTTGATGCTCTACAGGGAGCGACGCTTTTCGACCTTGGAGCAATTCAGGTCGAACTGGAAGAACTGCTCGGCGTGCCGGTGGACGTCGTGACACCGCAAGACTTGCCAATGAAGTTTCGATCCGTTGTTCTGAGTGAGGCGCGCGCGGTATGAATGCAAAACAGCGCCAGTTGCGCCTGACCGACTATATCGACCATCTGCTGGACGCTTCGCGAACTGCACGCGGCTACGTTCAGAAGCTGAGCAAGGAAGACTTCGTCGCTAATCGGATGGTTCAGCAGCCGGTTATTCTGACCCTCATCGTAATAGGGGAAGCCGCGGTTCAAATTGAGGCCGAGTTTCCCGACTTCGCGGAAAGCAACGCTGCCGTACCGTGGAAAAGCTACGCGGCATGCGCAATCGCATGACACACGGCTATTTCGATACGAATCTGGACATTGTTTGGGAAACGGTGCAAAGCGCGCTGCCCGAACTCGAACGCGTCCTCGCGCAGCCGTCTGAGTAATGTCGTTGCTGTAGTTGAAAAACAAAAACCCCCGCCACCAGCGAGGGTTTTCAACACCGACATCACAACGCGGCAAGCCTTCAAACCACCACCGTCTGCGCCTCCCCTTCCGCGCTTTCCCGCACCACACCAATCTGCCAAACCTGTTCACCCGCTGCCGACAGCAAGCCCGTGGCTGCCTGCGCGTCTTCCGCCGCGACGATCACCGCCATGCCGATGCCGCAGTTGAACACGCGATGCATCTCCGCATCCGCGACGCCGCCGTGCTTCTGCAGCCATGCGAACAGCGGCGGCAAAGGCCAAGCGCGATGGTCCAGCTCTGCCGTCAACCCTTCGCGCAGCGCACGCGGAATGTTTTCGACGAGACCGCCGCCCGTGATATGCGCCATGCCCTTCACGGTCACGGTCTGCATGGCCGACAGCAGCGACTTCACGTAGATGCGCGTGGGCGCCATCAGCGCGTCGGCGAGCGAACGGCCGTCGAAATCGGCGTTCAAATCGGGATTTGCCCGCTCGATGATCTTGCGCACCAGCGAATACCCATTCGAATGGATACCGCTCGACGCGAGACCCAGCACGATATCGCCCGGCTTGATCGCGCTGCCGTCGATAATCTTGCTCTTCTCCACCGCGCCGACCGCGAAGCCCGCGAGGTCGTACTCGCCGTCCGGGTACATGCCCGGCATTTCCGCCGTCTCGCCGCCGATCAGCGCGCAGCCCGCATATTCGCAACCCTGCGCGATGCCCTTCACCACGTCCGCCGCCGTATCCACGTCCAGCTTGCCGCAGGCGAAATAGTCGAGGAAAAAGAGCGGTTCCGCGCCCTGCACGAGGATGTCGTTCACGCTCATGGCGACGAGATCCTGGCCCACCGTGTCGTGCCGGTTCAGTTCGAACGCAAGACGCAGCTTGGTGCCGACGCCGTCCGTGCCCGACACGAGCACCGGTTCCTTGTACTTCTTGGGCACTTCGAACAGCGCGCCGAATCCGCCGATGCCGCCCAGCACGCCTTCGCGCAAGGTTTTCTTGGCGAACGGCTTGATCCGGTCGACGAGCGCGTCGCCTGCGTCGATGTCGACGCCCGCATCGCGATACGACAAACCGGGAGCATCAGGGGCGGATTTCGGTTGATTCATGGGGGGAGCGCAAGAAGGTCGGTAAAATGCGATTTTACCCGATGACAGCCGTCCGGCTGGTTTTCCCGCGCGTGCATCGAAGCCTGCCGGCGCTCTTTTCGAGATCGAATACGGTCCGGCGAAAGCAGCGGCGCCGCGCGCGAAAGGCGGCCAGCGGCGGCGTTTCGAACATCGGCGCACCCGAACCGCCTGTTTTCAAGACACGACGAAGACAAGACGAAGACACAACCGATCCGCCCAAACAGCCCGAACCGACTCCTTTCTCACGTGCAACGCCAACTGACGCTCGACCTGGGCACACCACCGCCCGCCACCTTCGACAACTTCTTCGCCGCGAGCAACCACGAACTGGTGACGCGCCTGCGCGAGCTCGAAGGCGCGCTCGCGGCCGGACCCGTCGCGGATCGCACGTTCTATATCTGGGGCGAAGCCGGCAGCGGCCGCAGCCATCTGCTGCACGCGCTCGTGTACGAGGCGAACGGCCGCGCGCGCTTTCTGAGCCCGCAAAGCGCGCTGAACGCGTTCGGTTTCGATCCGCGCGTGACGCTCTACGCCGTCGACGATTGCGACGGCCTCTCGCCCGCGCAACAAATCGCGCTGTTCAATCTCTTCAACGAAGTGCGCGCTTATCCCGCCAGCGCGCTCGTCGCGACCGGCAATGTCGCGCCAATGCAGCTCGCCGTGCGCGAGGACCTGCGCACGCGGCTCGGCTGGGGCCTCGTGTTCCATCTGCTGCCGCTCGCGGATGACGCCAAGGCGTCGGTGCTGCGGCACGCGGCGCGCGAGCGCGGCATCGTGCTGGCCGAAGGCGTGCCCGCTTATCTGCTCACGCATTTCCGGCGCGACATGCCGAGTCTCATGGCGCTGCTCGACGAACTCGACCGCTTCTCGCTCGAAAAAAAGCGCGCCGTGACCATGCCGCTTTTGCGCACCGTGCTCGCGCGCTTCGGCCAGCCTTCGTGGGACCTGGCCGGGTCCGAGACGGAAAGCGCATCGCCCGATTCCATCGACCTGTTCGGCGAGCCTCACGCGCACGCCGCTACAGACAACGCTCCGACCCGCTTCAAGTAAAATGCGCTCCCATGAACCTAGCCCTCTTTGATCTCGACCACACGCTCATTCCCACCGACAGCGACCACGAATGGGGCCGCTTCATGGTCAAGCTCGGTATCGTCGATGCAGACAGCTTCGCGCGGCAAAACGATGCCTTCTACGCTCAATACCAGGCGGGCGTGCTCGATATCAACGCGTATTTGCACGCCATGCTGGGGCCGCTTGCCAAGCATTCGCGCGAGCAACTAGACGACTGGCACGCGCAGTACATGCGCGAGGTGATCAATCCGCGCATCGTCCCGGCTGCCGTCACGCTCGTGCGCGAGCATCAGGATAATGGCGATCTCTGCTGCCTCGTCACCGCGACCAACGCGTTCATCACCGCGCCTATCGCGGAAGCGTTCGGCATCGAAACGCTGATCGCTTGCGAATTCGAAACCGTCGACAACGACCCGCAAGGGGCGCTCACGGGCCGGCCGACCGGCACGCCGAGTTATCGCGAAGGCAAGATCGTGCGGGTCGAGGAATGGCTCGGCACGCTCGGCAAGTCGCTCGCCGACTTCAAACACAGCTATTTTTATAGCGATTCGCACAACGACATCCCGTTGCTCGAACGCGTGACCGACCCGGTCGCAACCAATCCCGACGACACCCTGCGCGCGCATGCGCAAGCCAAAGGCTGGCGCATTCTGAACCTCTTCGATACACGTGATTAAAAAACTCATCCGCAAGCTGTTCGGACAAGAAAGCGCCGATACCACCGATGGCGACGTTCAAGCCAGCGCTTCGTCAGAAACGAAACCGGCTCGCAAGAGCACGCGCAAGAAAACCGTCGCGCCGCCCAAGCGCGATCCGAGCGTGCCGGTCATCCTGTCGTCGGATGTTCATGGCATCGATCCTTCGCTCATCTCGAAGAACGCGGTGCGCGTGACCGACGGGCTGCAACAGGCGGGGCATCGCGCGTTCATCGTCGGCGGCGCGGTGCGCGATCTCCTGCTCGGCGTCGCGCCCAAAGACTTCGATGTCGCGACCGACGCCACGCCCGACGAAGTGCAACGGCTTTTCAGGCGCGCGCGCATCATCGGGCGGCGCTTTCAGATCGTGCACGTGCAGTTCGGGCAGGAGATCATCGAGACTTCCACGTTCCGCGCGCTCGTGGATGCACCGTCCGCGCAAACCGCGCCCGCCGCCGAAGCGCCACGCCGCTACAAGCGCAGCGAACTCGACACGCGCACGCACGCGGTCGACGCGAGCGGCCGCGTCTTGCGCGACAACGTGTGGGGCGAGCAGCACGAAGACGCCACGCGCCGCGACTTCACCATCAACGCGATGTACTACGATCCGGCCACGCAAACCGTGCTGGATTATCACGACGGCATGGCCGACATCCGCGCGCGCCTGTTGCGCATGATCGGCGACCCGGCCACGCGTTATCGCGAAGACCCGGTGCGGATGCTGCGCGTCGTGCGCTTCGCGGCCAAGCTCGGCTTCGAGATCGACGACGCCACGCGCGCGCCCATTCAAGAACTCGCCGATCTCATGGACAACGTGCCCGCCGCGCGTCTGTTCGACGAGATGCTTAAGCTCTTGCTTTCCGGTCACGCATTGGCGTGTCTCACGCGTCTGCGCAAGGAAGGGCTGCATCATGGCGTCCTGCCTTTGCTCGATGTCGTGCTGGAGCAACCGCATGGCGAGAAGTTCGTCACGCTCGCGTTGACGAGCACCGACCAACGCGTGCGCGCGGGCAAGCCGGTGTCGCCGGGCTTTCTCTTCGCCACGCTGCTTTGGCACGATGTGCAGACGCGCTGGCAACAGTTCACCGCAGCCGGCGACTATCCGGTGCCGGCGCTGCATCGCGCAATGGACGACGTGCTCGACATGCAGACCGAAAAGCTCGCCATTCACAAGCGTTTTTCGTCGGATATGCGCGAGATCTGGGGGCTTCAGCATCGGCTCGAAAAGCGCGGCCGCACCGCCTTGAAGCTGCTGGAACATCCGCGCTTCAGAGCGGGTTATGATTTCTTGCTGCTGCGTTGCGAGTCGGGCGAACTGGATGCCGAAATCGGTCAATGGTGGACCGATTTCATCGAAGCCGATCACGCCGATCGCGAAGCATTGCTTTCGCAAGGCGGCACGAAAGATCGCGGTCCGAAGAAACGCCGGCGGCGCAGCAACGCGAAGCGCAAGAACGGCGAGACCGTGGAGCACGAAGCACACGAAGCAGGCGCGGCGAGCGACTCGGGCCCAGTCGAAGGCGCCGACAACGAATAACGCCGCTTTTCGTTACAGTAGCGAATACAGGTTTGCCCCCGGGCCGTATCGCCGGGATCTACCCGCTTTTCGCCGAACGACGGCGTAGGACTTCTGCCATGACGATTGCTTATCTGGGCCTGGGAGCGAATCTCGGCGATGCGCGCCAGACCCTGAAAGACGCAGTCGTGTGTCTCGCCCAGCAGCACACGATCACCGTGCTCGCCAAATCGAGCCTTTACCGCACCGCGCCGATCGACTCTTCGGGCGACGACTATTTCAATTGCGTCGTGAAGCTCGAAACATCGTTGCCGGCGCGCGCGCTTTTGCGCTTGTGTCACCACATCGAGGAACAATTCGGGCGCGAGCGGCCGTATCGCAATGCGCCGCGCACGCTCGACCTCGACATCCTGCTGTATGGCCAGTCGGGCATCGACGAAGCGGACCTGATCGTGCCACATCCGCGCATGACGGAGCGCGCGTTCGTGCTCGTGCCGCTGCTTGAACTCGAACCCGAACTCGTCATTCCGCAACGCGGCCGCGCCAATGCATTTCTCGCGGGCGTCGCCGATCAGCGTATCGAGCAGGTCGCGACCTGCCAATGTCAGGTGCTCACGCGCGCCGCTCCATCCAGTGCAGCAGAGGCACCCGCTGCCGCCACCAAACCCAATTGCCGATGAGCGCTCCGCCTCTCACTGTCACCGCGCCGCAACTGCGCCCGCCGCACCGCTATATCGCAATCGAAGGTCCGATCGGCGTGGGCAAGACCACGCTTGCAACCTTGCTCGCCGAACGCTGGTCCATGCGCACGCTGTTCGAGCGCCCGCAGGACAACCCGTTTCTCGAACGCTTTTATCGCGACACCACGCGCCATGCGCTCGCGACGCAACTGAGTTTCGCGTTGCAGCGCGTGACGCAGACGCGCGAAGCCGCGGAAATGCTCACCGGCCATACGCCGTTGATCGCGGACTTCCTCACGCAGAAGAGCGAGCTTTTCGCACGCCTCACGCTGCCCGACGACGAGTTCCAGCTGTACAAGGACCTGGCCTCACGCATCGGTACGACCGGGCCCGCGCCGGATTTCGTCGTGTATCTGCAGGCGAGTCCCGAAGTGCTGTTTTCGCGCATTCAAAAACGCGCGCTGCCCATGGAACTGCAGATTTCGGATTCATATCTGCGCGCACTGTGCGATGCGTATAACGAGTTCTTCTATCACTACGACGCAACGCCGCTGCTCACGGTGAACGCGGAGCATCTGAACCCGCTGACATCGGAAGAAGATCTCGCGTTGCTCGTCGAGCGCATCGAGACCATGCGCGGACGCAAGGAATCTTTCGTGAAAGGCGTGTCGGTCTGAGCGCTTGGCTTGCTGCTGTTTTCCCCTAATCGAGTTTTGAAACGACCATGACGTACTTGCAGGAAACGAGCCGTTCGGCGATCACCGTCCCGAAACTCCAGGCCATGCGTGAAGCCGGCGAGAAAATCGCGATGCTCACGTGCTACGACGCGAGCTTCGCCGCGCTGCTCGATCGCGCGGGCGTCGACGTCATGCTGATCGGCGATTCGCTCGGCAACGTGCTTCAGGGCCATGCGACGACGCTGCCGGTCACGCTCGCGGACATCGCGTATCACACGGCTTGCGTGGCGCGCGGCAGCAAGGGCGCGCTGATCGTCGCGGATATGCCGTTCGGCACCATCGGATCGCGCGAGGAAACCTACGCCAACGCCGTGCAACTGATGCGCGCCGGCGCGCAGATGGTGAAGCTCGAAGGCGGCGAATGGCTTGCGGACACGGTGCGCTTTCTCGTCGAGCGTTCGATTCCCGTGTGCGGACACGTCGGTCTCACGCCGCAATCGGTGCACGCGTTCGGCGGTTTCAAGGTGCAGGGCAAGTCCGAAGCGGCCGCCGAGCAAATGCGCCGCGACGCGCTGGCGCTCCAGCAGGCGGGCGCCCGCTTACTCGTGATCGAAGCCGTGCCGACGCTGCTCGCGCGCGAAGTGACCGAGAGTCTGGCGATTCCGACAATCGGCATTGGCGCGGGCATCGACTGCTCGGGACAGGTGTTGGTGCTGCACGACATGCTCGGCATCTTCCACGGCAAGCGTCCGCGTTTCGTCAAGGATTTCATGCAGGGACAGCCGACCATTTTCGCGGCGGTCGACGCGTACGTGCGCGCAGTGCGTGAAGGCACATTCCCCGGCCCGGAACACACCTTCTGATTTTTTTGACGCCGATTGCGTTTTGTCGTACATATGGCGAGATTCTTGCAAAGTAAGCTGCGAACAGTCACCAAGAACAAGAACAGCCATGTGGCAAGTCCTTCCCGATGAATATATCCGCGCGCAGATGGCCGTCGGCGCGCTCGTCGCTTTCGGCGTCGCGCGCGTCGTTGCGGCGGCAATTGGCGCGCAGCGTGGCTGGCGCATTCCTGTCGTTACCAACTGGTTCATTGGCGTGGCGGGCATTTTCTGCGCGCCGCAAATGCTCGAAGTGCTGCTCGTTGCAAGCTCGCACACGGCTTATGTCGAATTGCAGGGGAAAGTGATCGGCTGCGCGGTGGCGCTCTTCTGTGCGCCGATCGTCAGCCATCGGCTGGGATACGAGTAAGCGTTCGAAACGCGTTCAGCCGGCGAGCGCCGCGCCCGGCACGCCGTGAGATAACACCGACGCCGTGGCGAACACGCAAAGCATCAGCACCGCTTCAAGGCGCATCACGTTGATGACCGTGTGCGCATCCATCGTCGATGCCGTGCGCTGCAGGCGCGGCAACACCGACCAGCGGTTGAGCGCACCCAAGGCGAGCGCCGCCAGAACCAGTCCCGTTTTCACGATCAGCGCGTGCCCCCAGTTGCTGTCGACGAGCACCGCCGCCGATCCGTCCGTGCCGCGCCACGCGTTGAACACGCCCGTCGCGATGATGACGATCACCGCGAGCGTCGCCGCCCGCGACATGCGCGCGACGTTGCGAATCAACGACGCACGCGCCACCGATGTTCCGAGCGCCGGCAACACCGCCAGCGCGCCCACGATGACGATCCCGCCCCACACGCCCGTGGCAAGCAGATGCAGCGTCTGCACGGCTTCGGCGAGGGAAAACGCGCCGGCATCGGCGGCATGGCCGATAGCCGCTTTCCCTGCAGCGGCCACGAGCGCGCCGAAGATCGCGAACCCTGTCTTCGATGCGCCTTGCGGTCTGCCCGTCGCGCAGGCCAGCACGATCACCAGGCCGCCCGCCAACGCCACCAGCCAGCCGATGCCCGCTTGCGTGCTAGTCGCGACGAGCCACAGCGACGCGCCCGCATCGCTGACAGGCGAACCGCTCATCGCCGCGGCCTGAAGCCACAAGCACACGAAGTTGCAAGCCACGAAGGTAATTGCGGCCACGGTTCCGGCACGCGCTGCATGCCGCCAACCCCGATGCGCAGGCGAAACGACCGCGTGCGCTCTTTCGCCGCAGAGCCACGCGTCGAAGAGCGCCGCGCCAAGCGCACAGGCAAACGCCGTATCGCTCAATGCTCCGAATACGACCTGCGCGAGCCAGAGAAAGTCGAAATCGCCGTTCATGGCGCCGCCGTGGACGCTTCGGGAACGCCAATTGTTGGATGTAAGGCTGGGGAGATCATGGAAGAACCTGCGAGTCTCGGCCCGCGCAGTCTAAACGAACGCACCTTGCGCGGCACCATTGAAAGGTCTTGAACCTGTGCATCGAGCTTCCTAAGCTTGCCGTGAGAATGGAGTGCAGCGACCCCGTTTTTCGCACGAAGAAAGTCGATGCTTTGTCGACATGCATTTGTGTTGCGCTATGTCAAAGTTCTTGGTTGCGACGCGGCAGATTGTCGCGATTGCGCCTCAGTGAGGGCGGAAAGTTGTGTCAAATAGTCATCATCATGCATCGATGATAGAATTCCGCGTCGCATCAGAGGCTCGTCGAGCCACTATGGCCGTGGCCCGCCACCCTCCGCCACCCAACGCGTGGCCGTGGTTCGCCACCTTCGCACCGAGCCGCACGAAGCTCGGCAGGTCCCCGAATTTCATGGAGTGTCGCGTGTTTTCAAGACGCATTTTTCGTCCGCTGCTCGCTTTGGCCGTCGTCAGCAGCGCCGGCGTATTCGGCGCGGGTCAGGCACAAGCCCAGGCGCAGAACCAGCCGATCGCCCCGGACACCATGGCAGCGCGCGTGCAAGGCTGCACGGCATGTCACGGTGTTCATGGCGAAGGCACGGACAATGACTATTTCCCGCGTCTTGCCGGCAAGCCTGCCGATTATCTGTACAACCAGCTCCAGAATTTCCGCGAAGGCCGGCGCAAGTATCCGCCTATGAACTACCTCGTCACGTATCTCTCGGACGACTACCTTCATCAGATCGCCGGATACTTCTCGAGCCAGCGCCCGCCGTATCCGCCGCCCGCCAAGACGAATGTTTCGGCTTCCACGCTTGCGCGCGGCCAGCAAATCGTGCTGAACGGCGATGCATCGAAGAACATTCCCGCCTGCGCGGCCTGTCACGGCAAGGGTCTGACCGGCATGCAGCCGGCCATTCCGGGCCTCGTCGGGTTGCACTCGGATTACATCAGCGCGCAAGTCGGCGCATGGAAATCGGGCACGCGCCACGCGAAAGCGCCTGACTGCATGCAGCAAATCGCCTCGCGCCTGACCGACGACGACGTGACCGCCGTCGCCGCCTGGCTCTCAACGCAAACCGCACCCGCCAACCCGGTGCCCGCGCCCGCTGGCTCGTTGAAGATGCCGCTGACCTGCGGCAGCGAACCGCAATAAGGCGTCTGGAGCGACAACATAATGAAACGCAAGTCCCTGTTCGCACTCTCCTCGGCTGTCGTGGTGGCAGCCGTCGCAGCCGCCGCCGTCCTCTGGTCGGGCGGCGACAACCTGCATTCGGGCGGCGCCGTCGCGGCGACGCCTACCGACAAAGCCGCGCTGATCAAACAAGGCGAATACCTCGCGCGCGCCGGCGACTGTATCGCGTGCCACACGGTGCGCGGCGGCAAGGAATTCGCGGGCGGCCTGCCCATGGCGACGCCGTTCGGCACCATGTTCACGCCGAACATCACGCCGGACGATCAATTCGGCATCGGCAAATGGACGTCGGACGACTTTTACCGCGCGATGCACACCGGCCGCTCGAAGGACGGCAGTCTGCTCTATCCAGGCTTCCCGTTCACGAGCTACACGAAGGTCACGCGCGCCGACTCGGACGCGATCTACGCGTATCTGCGCTCCGTCCCGCCGGTCAACGAAGCGAGCCGTCCGCATGAACTGCGCTTCCCGTTCAACAACCGCAATCTGCTGATCGGCTGGCGCACCCTGTTCTTCAGCGAAGGCGAGTACAAGCCGGACCCGACCAAATCGGTCGAATGGAACCGCGGCGCGTATCTGGTCGAAGGCCTTGGTCATTGCGCCATGTGCCATACGTCGATCAACGCCATGGGCGGTCCGGTCAGCTCGGCGGCATTTGCCGGCGGTCTGATTCCGCTGCAAAACTGGTATGCGCCGTCGTTGACGTCGAACAAGGAAGCCGGTCTCGGCGACTGGGACATCAAGGACATCAACGACTTGCTGAAGTCCGGCGTGTCGCAGCGTGGCGCGGTGTTCGGCCCGATGGCCGAAGTCGTCCACAACAGCTTGCAGTACATGACCGACGGCGACATCAACGCGATCTCGACGTATCTCAAGTCGATTCCGCAAAAGAAGGAAGCGCCGGAGTCGTTGCAGCTCGAAACCTCCGAGAAGTTCGGCGGCGAATTGCTGACCATGGGCAAGAAGGTCTATACCGAGAACTGCGCGAAGTGTCACCAGGAGAATGGTCTCGGCAAGCCGCCGGCATATCCGCCGCTCGCGAATAACCAGTCCATCCAGATGCCGTCGGCCGTCAACCCGATTCGCATGACGCTCAACGGTGGTTATCCGCCGAGCACGGGTGGCAACCCGATGCCGCACGGCATGCCGCCGTTCGCGCAGTCGCTGTCGGATACGGAAGTGGCCGCGGTCGTGACGTACATCCGTATGTCGTGGGGCAATCACGGCACGCCGGTGTCGCCGCAGCAGGTGAGTAATCTGCGTTCGGCGCCGCTCGACTGACATTCGGGAAAGACAGCGTACAATACGCACTGGGGCGCAGCCTTCAACTTAGGCCGCGCCCCTTGTCTTTTGTGGCGCGTCACCGGCGCGTCTTTCGGTATGGATCGGGCATGTACATAGGCGAGCGGTTCAACAGCATCAGCCATTTGATCGGCACGGTCTTGTCGATCGCCGGTCTGGTGGCGCTCGTCGTCATGGGTGCGTTGGACGGCGATGCCTACAAGGTCGTGAGCTTCGCCATCTATGGCGCCATGCTCTGCGCGCTCTACCTGATTTCGACGCTGTACCACTGCGTGCGCTCGCCTCGCCTGAAGTCGATTCTGCAAAAGTGCGACCATTCGGCAATTTATTTGCTGATAGCAGGCAGCTACACACCGTTTACACTAGTGACATTGCGCGGTCCCTGGGGCTGGTCGCTATTCGGCGTAAGCTGGGGCCTCGCGGTTCTCGGCATTACGCAGGAACTCACGCTCGGGCGCCGAACCCGCAGCGTTTCGATGGTGCTGTACGTGTTGATGGGCTGGCTCGCGCTCGTAGCCGTCCGTCCGCTCGTGACGGCGCTGCCGCCCGCGGGCACCGCGTGGCTGGTGGCGGGCGGCGTGATCTATAGCGCCGGTATCTACTTTTTCATCAACGACGAGCGTATCCGGCACGGCCACGGTATCTGGCATCTGTTCGTGCTGGCGGGCAGTCTCTGTCAGTTCGTGAGCGTCGCGCGCTATGTCGCGTGAAACGGCGAACAGCGAGTGAGCCCGGGCATCGCGGCTTCATCGATGCAACTTACGGCCAGCCGGCGTGTCTTGATAACGCGTCGAATCCCCGCGGCAACGCTTCGCGCTCGTCGATGAATCGATGAACGCTCGATGGCAAGCCGCCCGATTTTTTTCCGAGCGTCGCACATGCGCGCAACCGGCAGAACCACGGTTCGCCGCAACGTCATTCGCATGCACGCCGTTCGACACAACGAATTCGAAAATCCCTTATGTCCTTTGATTCACTCGGCCTGTCCGAACCTCTGCTACGCGCTGTCAACGAACTGGGCTACACCGTCCCGACCCCGATCCAGCTCCAGGCCATCCCCGCCGTTCTGAAGGGCGGCGATCTCCTGGCGGGCGCGCAGACCGGCACGGGCAAGACCGCCGGCTTCACGCTGCCCATCCTGCAACGTCTTTCGCAACTGGCGCCCGCTGCCGCCGGAACGAAGCGTCCGATCCGCGCGCTCATCCTCACGCCGACGCGCGAACTCGCCGCGCAGGTCGAGGAAAGCGTGCGCGCCTACGGCAAATATCTGAAGCTCAAGTCGACCGTGATGTTCGGCGGCGTGGGCATCAACCCGCAGATCGACGCGTTGAAGCGCGGCGTCGATATCGTCGTGGCAACGCCGGGACGTTTGCTCGATCACATGCAGCAGAAGACCATCGACGTGTCGCAGCTCGAGATTCTCGTGCTCGACGAAGCCGATCGCATGCTCGACATGGGCTTCATTCACGACATCAAGCGCGTGCTCGCGCGCCTGCCCACGAAGCGTCAGAACCTGCTTTTCTCGGCTACTTTCTCGGATGAAATCAAGGCGCTGGCCGACAGCCTGCTCGATTCGCCCGCGCTGATCGAAGTCGCGCGCCGCAATACGACGGCCGAGCGTATCGAACAGAAGATTTATCCGGTGGATCGCGACCGCAAGCGCGAGATGCTCACGCATCTGATCCGCACGAACAACTGGTTCCAGGTGCTCGTGTTCACGCGCACGAAGCACGGCGCGAACCGGCTTGCCGAGCAATTGGGCAAGGACGGCATCAGCGCGCTTGCGATTCACGGCAACAAGAGTCAGTCGGCGCGTACGCGTGCGCTGGCCGAGTTCAAGGATCAGACCTTGCAGGTGCTCGTCGCCACCGACATCGCGGCGCGCGGTATCGATATCGATCAGTTGCCGCACGTGGTCAACTTCGATCTGCCGAACGTGCCGGAAGATTACGTGCACCGTATCGGCCGCACGGGTCGCGCGGGCGCGGATGGCGAAGCGGTATCGCTCGTCTGTGTGGACGAGCTTCAGTTGCTTAAGGACATCGAGCGTCTGATCAAGCGCCCGATTCCGCAGGAAGTGATCGCCGGCTTCGAGCCGGACCCGGATGCGCGTCCCGAGCCGATTCAGCGCCGCAGCCAAGGGCGCGGCGGTCCGCGTGAAGGCGGCGAAGCGAAGCGCAGCAGCGCCCCGCGACGCGAAGGCGAAGCGAAGCGCAGCAGCGCCCCGCGACGCGAAGGCGAAGCGAAGCGCGGTGGCGGCGAAGCGCGACGCGATGGCGGCCGTGCAAGCGGCGCGGCATCTGGCGAAGCGCGCGGCAGTGGCAAGCCGGCGAACGGTAATCGCAACGGCGGATCGCAAGCGGCGAATTCACGCGATGGCCGCGATGCACGCGGTCCCAAGCCTGCCGGCGCCAAGCCCGCCGCTCCCAACGCCAATGCAGGCGCGGCAACGCGCCGTCCGGATGCGGCACGCGCGGCGAATCCGAACGCAAAGGCCGGTAATCCCGGCGCGCTGCTCGGCGGCAAGGCGCGCAGCGACAGCGGCGGCGCGCGGCGCGACGGCATGCGCTCGGGCGGCCGCGGACGTTAAGTATTCGAAGGTGTGTTTCAGGCGGCAGCGCTCGCTGCCCGCTTCAGCCAGTCAAGCTGCTCACGCCAGCGCGTGAGCACGCTCTCGGTCTCCGTCAGTTCGAACGTAATCCCGCTCTTCAAACGCGCATAGGCGACACGTTGCGCTTCGCCGCTTTCGATCGTGGCGACAAAGCATGCGAGCGGGACATCGTCGAGCGCCACGCGGCGCGTATCCAGCTGAACCTGAAAGAACGCTTCGTCGAATACGAAGGCGATGGTCGCGCGCCCGCTCGCGGCGATCGCCTGCGCGGTACGCGAGCCGGGCCACAACGCGAACACGAGCGTGCGCGCGTCGGGCGCGAGCAGCTCGCCCGCACTTAGGAGCGCGGTGCGGACGCGCCCGCCGCTGTCGACGGCACATAGCGACGCCGTGAAGCCGACGGGCGCGCCGGTCAGCGTGCCATCTAAGAGCGTCCTGAGTTCCGGCGGCCATTCATCGAAAGGCGTTTGCGACGAGAGTTCGGCCTGACGCGGCGTGGCATCGGTCATGGGGGAAATGACTTGAAAGGCAGATCCACCGAATGCCCGCATGAACCTGAGCGGGCATCGTCCTGATCAGCGGAAAAACAACTGCGTGATCTTGGCAAGCGGATAGTGAACGCCCGGCTGAATACGCGCGGGCAGATCGAGCGGCTTCAACAGCATCTTGATGCACTGATCCGCCGAAAGATTGCGCCGCACGAGCGCGTTCACCTGCGCGAACAGTTCGCGGTTATAGCTCGAGTCCTTGACGCGCTCGGGATAACGCACCGCAAACACGTGCCGTAGCGCGATCTCCGAGTCTTCGCTCTTCAGTTCCATCACGCGACGGATCAACGCGCCAAGCACGGCGAGACGCCCGTTGCCTTCGATCTTGTTCCACTTCTTGAAGAAGCGGAAAAAGTGCTTGTAGTGGCGCACTTCGTCGGTGCGGATGTTGTCGGTGATCTCCTTCAACACCGGCTCGTCCGAGCAGTCGTTGATCGCGCGATACAGCGTGGCCGTGCCCGTTTCGACAACACACCGCGCCACCATTTCGAGCGCACGCTTTTTCTCGAACGCTTCGTAGGAACACGTTAGCGAGTACTCGTCGAAGAAGCTCTTGAAAGCCCGGTCCCAGTCGAATTCCGGCCAGATGTGGTTGATGTAAGTCTTGAGCGCCCGGCCGTGCTGCATTTCTTCGGGCTCCCATTCGTCGTTCAGCCACGCCGAAATCTCGGGGTCGTCGTGAAAATACTTGCTGAGATTGCTCGTGTAGAGATCCGTGCCGCTCTCGATGAATGAGCATGCGCACAACAGCAAAAGAAGATGTTCGTTGGATGCCGCCTTCTGACGATCGATCCGGTTGAGATCGATGTCTTCGATGCGCCACGGCATCACATGGGTACTATCGGTGTGCATGTATCGCGCTCCCTGGATGGACTGAACGCGCCATCGGCCAACAAGAGCGGGCCGAGGTTCAGGCGACGCCGCGAACCATTCGGCTCGGGCGACTTCAACTTCGCGTCTTAACGGCTTGTTTTTCCATCTTAGCCGTCCTGCAATGAATTTGCAGACATGGGGACAGACTTGCGCCGCATCAGCGCAGTTCCGTCTATGTCAAATTCTTACGAGTCGATGCGCAAGAACGGCTGGCGCACGAAGGAGCACGAAATGTGCCGCCAAGGGAGGTTGCGCGATTTGGCGTCGACGACGCGCCTGCCGCCGTGATTAGTTGCCGGCGCGTGCAGGCTCAGAAGCCGGCCGCGAGCCCGTCGCGTCGACTGTCGCTTGCGGCAACGTAACCACGCTCTGGATCGTGGCGATCCAGCTTCCAGATGTATTGTCCCGAGCCGAAATCCATGTATGGATCGTCGACCGACTTGATGGTGTGGCCGAGCCCTTCGAGCGCGCGGGCCGTTTCGAGGTCGAGTGTCGCTTCGATATCGATCGTGAAATCGTGATTCACCTTCCAGCGCGGCGCGTCACAGGCGGCCTGAGGCTGTTGCCCGTAGTCGAGCATGCGCACGATCGACTGCAGATGTCCTTGCGGCTGCATGTCGCCGCCCATCACACCGAAGCTCATGACGGCCTCGCGCTGGCCATCCACTTCTTGCGTGAGGAACGCAGGAATGATCGTGTGGAACGGCCGCTTGCCGCCCTCGACCACGTTCGCTGACTTCGGGTCCATCGAGAACCCGCAACCGCGGTTTTGCAGCGAGATGCCCGTATCCGGCACGACCACGCCCGAGCCAAAACCCATGTAGTTCGATTGAATGAAGCTCACCATCATGCCGCGCTCGTCGGCGACAGACATGTAGATGGTGCCGCCCGCTTTCGGCATGCCGAAGTCGAAATGCCTTGCCTTGTTCGGATCGATCAGCTTGGCGCGTTCCATGAGGTAGGCGTCGTCGAGCATTTGCTCGGGCGTGACTTCCATCGAGCGCGGATCGGCGACATAGCGATATACATCCGCGAACGCGAGTTTCATCGCCTCGATCTGCAGATGCTGCGACTCGATGCGGTCGACGGTCAGCGCGCGGACATCGAACTTGTCGAGGATGCCAAGCGCGATGAGCGCCGCGATTCCCTGTCCGTTCGGCGGAATCTCGTGCACGGTGTAGCCGCGATAATCCTTCTGAATCGGCTCGACCCACTCGGCGCGGTAGTTTCGGAGATCGTCCATGGTCATGGCGCCGCCGCCCTGCCGCGAGAACGCAGCGATGCGCTCGGCGCTTTCGCCTTCGTAAAACGCGCGCGGGCCGTGCTCCGCGAGCCGTCGCAACGTGTTCGCATGGCCGGGAAAACGCACGAGTTCGCTGACTTCGGGCGCGCGTCCACGCGGCATGAAGACATCCGCGAAACCTGGCTGGTCTTTCAGTTCAGGCACGGCGGCCGCCCATTTATAGGCGACGATGCTGGCCAACGCGTGTCCGCGCTCCGCGATTTCGATGGCCGGTTCCATCAAATCGGCGAATGGCAGCGAACCGAACTTCGCGTGAAGCGCTTCCCATCCGGCGATGACGCCGGGCACCGTCACCGCGTCCCAGCCGCGTTTGGGTTGACGGGCAAGACCGTTCTCTTCGCCGTATTTGGTGCGGAAATAGTCCACGTTCCAGGCTGCTGGCGCCACGCCCGAAGCGTTCAGTCCATGCAATTGGTTGCCGTCCCAGACCAGCGCGAACGCGTCGCCGCCGAGCCCGCATGAAACCGGCTCGACGACCGTGATAGCGGCCGCTGCGGCGATGGCCGCATCCACGGCGTTACCGCCCTTCCAGAGCATGCGCAAGCCAGCTTGAGCGGCCAGCGGATGCGACGTCGAAACGATATTGCGCGCGAAAACCGGCAAGCGCGGAGTCGGATAAGGGTTCTGCCAGTTGAAACGAGTCATGTGATTGATGTCCGGATTAACAGCGAGCCGATCTGGTCTGACGGCTTGCCGCGTCGATCAGCCGACAGTTCAAAAGAACGAATGGTGCATTGTCTGCTTAATTCAAAGCAAATTCATTTGTCGCCGCAATTGATGAGTCAATCGCATGGCGCTGAAAAAGACCTAGTTTGAGGTGTTTGCAGTGCGGCAAAACCTTCAAGTAATTTCTTCAAGTTCGGCTGACTTGGGACCCGCTTGCGCGACGAGGAAATGTCAAAGCCAAAATTTTCACCGGGAGTTTGGCACTCTTCAGACGCTTGCCTACAATCCGAATTCCCGGCAAACGCAGCACACGACAACGCGACTGCCCGGCAGATTGAAGTCTTCCAAATAAACGCTTAGAAGCAAAGAGACCCGGCTCACAAAGCCGGTCGCCTTGCCGTTCGGTCTTAATGGAGAACACGAATGCTGAGTCCGCACGAATTCGCCACGCTGCTGCTGGTTCAGGAAGAGCCCAATCAGGTCGACATGGAACGCGATGAACTCGATGCATTGCTCGAACGTCAACTCGTTCAACTCGAGAACCTGGCTTCGGGCCGACAACAATGGCGCCTTACCGCAACTGGCGACTCCACCATCAAGGCATTCAAGCGGTTCTCCTAGCCTTCGCTTCCCAAGCGATGTCGGACGCGGACTTATCTGCGCCGCGTCCTATCCTGCCCGCAGCGTCGGATCGACTGCCGCACGCCAGCTCAAAGCCTGCGCACGCTGATCCAGAAAGAAGCTGGCCCACGCACTTTGCGCCTCCGGCCCCGAATTCGCGCGATATACGCCGTAGCGCGCGGCGATCGTCCCCTGAAACGCGCAATAGCGATCCTTCGATAACCCGCCGCGCCGTTGCGCCACGTAAGCGTCGAAGAACGCCGTGTAGACGGACGGCGCGTCCCCGCCATAGTCCACCTGCGTGGTCCCGCACATCTCCTGCAACGCGCTGAACGACGGCGCACCGCTCGATCCGTCGATATTCGGCGTCGCTACACAGCCGGCCAGAACAGCCACGCCCAGCACGCCTGACACAACCTGCATTCGCATTGCATTCACCCGTTGCCCGATTTCGAGTTGCCAGTATCGGACGAACCGCGAGTTCGCGCCACTCGGCCAAATGGAATAGGCATTCTTACGGTTTCCTTGGCGCGAACGGCTCCTTAGGGCGCTTTGTGCTAATGGCCTATGCCATCCGGCCAGGTTGTACGCATGCCGCGCGTCCGATAGATTGCGCATGCAGACCTCGCACGGCATCGCTCGATTTCACAAGCACGCCGATCCGTGCACTTTCCGGAGATGAACATGCAGGATCAGTACGTCCTCGCGCTCGACCAGGGCACGACCAGTTCGCGGGCCATGCTGTTCGACAGGAATGGCAATGTCGTTTCGGTGGCGCAGAAGGAGTTTCAGCAGATTTATCCGCAAGCGGGCTGGGTCGAGCACGATCCGCAGGAAATCTGGTCGACTCAGGCGGGCGTCGCCGCCGAAGCCGTGACGCGGGCGGGTTTGAGCGCGTCGTCGATTGCGGCGGTGGGCATCACGAATCAGCGCGAAACGACCATCGTGTGGGATCGGGAAACGGGAAAGCCGATCTATAACGCGATCGTCTGGCAAGACCGGCGCACGGCCTCGCTGTGCGACGAATTCAAGGCGCGCGGACTCGAAACCATGGTGCGCGCGAAGACGGGGTTGCCCATCGACGCGTATTTCTCGGCGAGCAAGATCCGCTGGATTCTCGATAACGTCGAAGGCGCGCGCGACAAGGCGAAGCAGGGACGGCTCGCGTTTGGCACGGTGGATAGCTGGCTTGTGTGGAATTTCACGCGGCGCGATTTGCATGTCACCGACATCACCAATGCGTCGCGCACCATGCTGTTCGACATCCACGCGCGCCGCTGGGACGACGAACTGCTCGATGCATTCGAGATACCGCGCAGCATGCTGCCGGAAGTACGTAGTTCATCTGAGGTGTATGGCACGACGCAGGGCACCGTGTTCGCGGCCGATCTTCCACTCGCGTCCATTGCCGGCGACCAGCATGCCGCGTTGTTCGGCCAGATGTGTATCGATACCGGCATGGTGAAGAACACTTACGGCACCGGCTGCTTCCTCGTGATGAACACGGGCGAAACGCCGATCGAGTCGAGCAACAATCTCGTGACGACGATTGCCTGGCAAATCGGCGATACGGTGAACTATGCGCTCGAAGGCAGTATTTTTATTGCGGGCGCGGTCGTGCAATGGCTGCGCGACGGGTTGGGACTAATTCGCCGCGCGAGTGACGTCGAAGCCCTTGCGCGCGGCGTGCCGCATAGCGATGGCGTGTATCTCGTGCCCGCTTTCGCTGGCTTGAGCGCGCCGCACTGGAACGCGCGGGCTCGCGGCACACTGTTCGGCGTGACGCGCGGGACGACTTCCGCCCATATCGCGCGGGCGGCGCTGGATTCGATCGCTTATCAATCGGTCGATGTCTTGCGCGCGATGGAAGCGGATTCGGGCATACGCATCGCCCAATTGCGGGTGGATGGCGGTGCTTGCGCCAACGATCTGTTGATGCAGTTTCAGGCGGACATCCTGGGTGTGGATGCGGTGCGACCGCGTATCGCCGAGACGACCGCGCTTGGCGCGGCTTATCTCGCGGGGCTCGCGGTCGGATATTGGAAGGATATCGACGAGCTGAAATCGCAGTGGCAACTTGAGCGGCAGTTCACACCGACGATGCCCGCCGCCGATGTCGAGGCGTCTCTCGCGGGATGGCAGCGGGCGGTGAAGGCGGCGAAGGCGTGGGCGGATGGTTAAGCATTCGAATCCGCCGCCTTCACCCCCGACCTGACCTGCGGCGCATCGAAGCGCGCCGCGAACCACGTCACCCCAAGAGCGGCCACTGCGACCATCGCCGCCGCCCAAGGCAACACATCGAGCCCATAACCATGCGTCAACACCGCGCCGCCGAGCCAGGCGCCACCCGCATTACCGATATTGAACGCGCCGATGTTCAACGTCGAAGCAAGATTGGGCGCGTCCTTCGCCTTCTCGACCACGCGTGTCTGCAACGGCGGCACCGTCGCGAACGCCGCGATGCCCCAGACGAAGATCGTCACGATCGCGCCGACCTGACTGTGGCTCGTCTTCGCGAACACGGCCATCACGATGGCAAGCGCCAGCAAAATGCCCATCAGCGAAGGCATCAACGCGCGGTCCGCGAGCTTGCCGCCAATCGTATTGCCGACCGTAAGCCCGATGCCGAACAGCACGAGCACGAGCGTCACGCCGCGCGGCGAGAAGCCGCCGACCTGTTCGAGAATCGGCGCGATATACGTGAACACGACGAACACGCCGCCGAAGCCGAGCACGGTCATCGTCAGCGCGAGCCAGACCTGCGGGTCGCGCAACACGCGTACTTCGCGGCCGAGTCCGCTTGGTGCCGCATCGTGACGATTCGGCACGAGCGCGGTCACGCCGAGCGCGGACAGCAAGCCGAGACCGGCGACGATCCAGAACGTCGCGCGCCAGCCCAGTTCCTGACCGACGAACGTCCCGAACGGCACGCCCAGCACGTTCGCGAGCGTGAGGCCGGTGAACATGAGCGCAATGGCGCTCGCGCGCTTGTCGGCGGGCACGAGCGACGCCGCGACCACCGCGCCGATGCCGAAGAACGAACCGTGCGCGAACGAGGTCACGACGCGCGCGATCATCAGCAAACCGTAGTTCGGTGCGAGCGCGCAAAACACGTTGCCGACGATAAACACGAGCATCAGCAATTGCAGCGCGAGCTTGCGCGGCATTTTGCTCGTAAGCACGGCGAGCAGCGGCGCGCCGACTGCCACGCCGAGCGCATAGCCCGTGACGAGCAGCCCTGCCGATGGAATCGACACGGAAAGATCGCGTGCGACGTTGGGCAGCAAGCCCATGATGACGAACTCGGTCGTGCCGATGGCGAACGCGCTGATCGCCAGCGCGAGAAGAGGTAAAGGCATGGTCATGCTCCGAAATAGATCAATGGCGCGCGGTCACGAACTCGACAACCACGCCCGGCGCAAGCCGCACGAAAAGCTGACGTTCGCGCGCAAGCGGCACTTCCGCGATCCGATAGGCGTAGCCGCGACATTCGAGACGGTCGATGAGCGTGCGCCACTCGGCTTCGTCGTCGATACGCAGCGCGAGATGGTCGATGCGCGTCGCATCGGGGTGCGCGGCGACAGACGCATCGCCCTTCGCGATCAGATGCACGGCCGGCCGCGCGCCGAGATACAGCCAGTAGCCGCTCACACCGAATGGCGGTCGCGGACCCACCGACATCCCGGCGATATCGACGAAGAAACGCATCATCGAATCGCAGTCCGGCGCGACGATAGTCACGTGATCGAGTTGCATGGCGTTGAACCTGAAACGAGTTGGACCGATTGTGACCGCATGGCGCGTCGTTGATAATTGGGCTAGCCTTTGAATCATTGTCAAACCGGATTTGAAGATGACAATGGATCGGCTAGGCGACATGCGCCTTTTCACCGAAGCCGCCACGCTCGGCAGCCTGTCGGCGGCGGGACGCAAACTCGGCTTGTCGCCAGCGGCGGCGAGCGCGCGGCTCATCAAGCTGGAAAAAGCGCTGCACGCGCGGCTCTTCGAGCGCACCACGCGCCAATTGCGCCTGACGGACGAAGGGCGGCTGTACTTGCAGCATTGCCGTATCGCGCTGCAGGCTATCGACGACGCCGAAGCGGCGCTGCAAGCCGGGCAAAATCGCGTGCGCGGCAAAGTCCGCATTTCCGCGACGTCGGATTTCGGCCGGCACATGCTGCGCGGCTGGCTCGACGACTTCAGCCGCCTGCATCCGGACGTGAGCTTCGCACTCACGCTGTCGGACTCGGTGTCGAATCTGCTGCAGGAGGAAATCGATCTGGCGATTCGCTTCGGCGCGCCGCCGGACAGCGGGCTCGCGGCACGCTCGCTGGCGCCGAATCGGCGCGTGCTGTGCGCGTCGCCGAACTATCTCGCGCGCAAAGGCGTGCCGCAAACGCCCGCCCAACTCACCGGGCACCAATTCGTCGTGATTTTCACCGCTGCGGGAACCCTCAACGAACTGGCTTTCGTGCGCGGCGAGGAGCGCTATTCCTACACCTTGCCCGTCGCCGATGCCTGGGAAACCAACGACGGCGCAATCGCGCGCGCGTGGGCGCTGGCGGGACATGGCATCGCGCATCAGTCGATCTGGGACATTGCCGCCGACGTGCGCTCGGGCGCGCTGCAGCTGATTCTGCCCGACTGGTGCACGCACGAAGCGCCCGTACACGCGCTCTTCCACGCCAATCGATATATGGCGCCGCGCGTGCGCGTGCTGCTGGATTTTCTGATCGGACGCTTCGAGACGACCACGGGCGAACTGCTTGGCGATCTGGCGTATCCGCCCGAGCGCGTCGGGCTTCGTCAGGATTTGTCGCCAGAGCTATAATATCGGCCTAATTACAAGTAGAAGCCGTGCAGATTGCTGCAAAAGCGCGGCACTCACGCGCAAAACCCTCTCAATCTCTTTTAGCGCCCCCAGGTTAACCACTGCGACCGGCGACCATTCATGACCAAGAAAGTATATGTAAAGACCTTCGGCTGCCAGATGAACGAGTACGACTCCGACAAGATGGTCGACGTGCTCGGCGCGGCGGAAGGGCTCGTCAAGACCGACACGCCTGAAGATGCGGACGTCATCCTGTTCAACACCTGCTCGGTGCGCGAGAAGGCCCAGGAAAAAGTGTTCTCCGACCTCGGCCGCGTGCGCGAATTGAAGGAAGCAAACCCGAATCTTCTGATCGGCGTAGGCGGTTGTGTCGCGAGCCAGGAAGGCGCGTCCATCGTTTCGCGCGCACCTTACGTGGATCTCGTGTTCGGTCCGCAAACGCTGCATCGCCTGCCCGCCATGATCGACAAGCGCCGCTCGACCGGCCGCGCGCAGGTGGACATCTCGTTTCCGGAAATCGAAAAGTTCGATCACCTGCCGCCCGCGCGCGTCGAAGGCCCGAGCGCGTTCGTATCGATCATGGAAGGCTGCAGCAAGTATTGCAGCTATTGCGTCGTGCCCTACACGCGCGGCGAGGAAGTCTCGCGCCCGCTCGACGACGTGCTCACCGAAATCGCCGGCCTGGCCGACCAGGGCGTGCGCGAAGTCACGCTGCTCGGCCAGAACGTGAACGCTTATCGCGGCGCGCTGACGCTCGGTTCGCAGGAAATCGCCGACTTCGCCACGCTCATCGAGTATGTCGCGGAAGTGCCGGGCATCGAGCGCATTCGCTATACAACGTCGCATCCGAAGGAATTCACGCAGCGCCTCATCGATACCTACGCCAAGGTGCCGAAGCTCGTGAGCCATTTGCATTTGCCGGTGCAGCATGGTTCCGACCGCATTCTCATGGCGATGAAGCGCGGCTATACCGTGCTCGAGTACAAATCGGTGATCCGCAAGCTGCGCGCCATTCGCCCGGACCTTTCGCTATCGACGGATTTCATCGTCGGCTTCCCCGGCGAAACCGAAGACGATTTCAACAAGATGATGGCGCTCATTCACGAGATGAGCTACGACACGAGTTTCTCGTTCATCTACAGCCCGCGTCCCGGCACGCCCGCCGCGAATCTGCACGACGACACGCCGCGCGAAGTCAAGCTCAAGCGCTTGCAACATTTGCAGGCGACTATCGAGGAAAACGTCGTCAAGATCAGCAATTCCATGCTCGGCTCGGTGCAGCGTATTCTCGTGGAAGGCCCGTCGCGCAAGGACCCGAGCGAGCTCGCCGGGCGCACGCAGAACAATCGCGTGGTCAATTTCCCGGCGCCGCTTTCGGCTCACAAGCGCCTGATCGGCCAAATGATCGACGTCGAGATCAATCACGCGTACCCGCACTCGTTGCGCGGCGCACTGGTGCTCGCGCCGGATACGGCGGCGACGCCCGAGTTGGCCAACTAAGTTAAGGACACCCCCTTCGCCTTGAAGAACGCTCCTCAGCAGCATCTGGAATTCACCGCTCCGCGCGATGACAACGCGCGGCTCGCCAACCTCTGCGGCCCGCTCGACGAGAACCTGCGGCAAATCGAGCAGGCGCTCGACGTGACGCTTTCGCGGCGCGGCCACAAGATCGCCATTCGCGGCCGTGGCGCAAAGGTCGCGCTTACCGCGCTCGAAAACTTCTACAACCGCGCGCGCGATCCGCTCTCGGTGGACGACATCCAGCTCGCGCTGGTCGAAGCGCGCCACGCAACGCGCCGCGCGAAGGCGAAGGAAGAAGAAGCGCCGATCGATCCGCGTTTTCGCGGCGATCCGGACCATCCCTTCGACGAACCCAGCGCCACCATCGACCTGGGCGACGAAGAAGACCACGGTCCCAAGCTCTACACGCGCCGCGCCGATTTGCGCGGCCGCACGCCCGCGCAACGCGATTATCTGAAGCAGATCATCGCGCACGACGTGACCTTCGGCATCGGGCCGGCGGGCACGGGCAAGACTTATCTCGCGGTCGCCTGCGCGGTGGACGCGCTCGAACGCGATCAGGTCAAGCGCATCGTGCTTACGCGACCCGCCGTGGAAGCGGGCGAGCGGCTCGGCTTCCTGCCGGGCGACCTCGCGCAAAAGGTCGATCCGTATCTGCGCCCGCTCTACGACGCGCTCTACGACCTGCTCGGCTTCGACAAGACCGCCAAGATGTTCGAGCGCCAGATGATCGAAATCGCGCCGCTCGCCTACATGCGCGGGCGCACGCTGAACCACGCGTTCATCATTCTGGACGAGGCGCAAAACACCACGCCGGAACAGATGAAGATGTTCCTCACGCGTATCGGCTTCGGCTCGAAGGCGGTCGTAACCGGCGACACCACGCAGGTCGATTTGCCGCGCGGACACAAGAGCGGCCTGATCGAAGCGCAGCATGTGCTGGCGGAAGTGCGCGGCATCGCGATCACGCACTTCACGTCGGCGGACGTGGTGCGCCATCCGCTGGTCGCGCGTATCGTCGAGGCTTACGACGCGCAATCGCAGAAAGATGCGGCAATCGCGGAAGCGCGGCAAAGGTCCGAGTGAAGTCATGCCTCGCCTCACTTTGACGCTGCAGTTTCCTGCCGCGAAAGCGTATCCGTCGCACAAGGCGCTGTTGCCGCGTGCGACGGTTGCGCGCTGGATCAAGGCTTCGCTCTTCGCGGACGCCGAATTGACCGTGCGTTTCGTCGATGAAGAAGAAGGCCGCATGCTGAACCGGACGTATCGGCAAAAGGATTACGCGACCAATGTGCTGACCTTTGCCTATGCCGAGTCGGAAGAAGATCCGGTCGCCGGCGATCTCATTCTTTGCTGCCCGGTCGTCGAGCGCGAGGCCGCCGAGCAAGGCAAGCCGCTCGCCGCGCATTACGCGCATCTCATCGTGCATGGCACGCTGCATGCGCAAGGCTATGACCACGAGGTCGAAAGCGAGGCGGAAGAGATGGAATCCATCGAGACGGATATCATGCAGTCTCTGGGTTTCACCGATCCCTACGTGCCGCTCGTCTGATCCCCGGTCTTCATCGAGATGCCTTGCCACGCGCCGTGAACGACAAGACGCCTGAACCCACGCCCTTTTACGAACCCGCCACGCCGTGCCCCGACTATCCGCCGGTGCTGGGCAACTCCGCGCTGCTCACCGACGAAGAGCTCGCCGCCTCGCGCGCGGTGACTTTCGCCGATTGGGACGGCAAATCCGACATCTGGCTTTTCGGCTATGGATCGCTCATCTGGAACCCCGGCTTGCCGACGCTCGAAGCCGTGCGCGGCAAGGTGCATGGGTATCATCGCGGGCTCTACTTGTGGTCGCGCGTGAATCGCGGCACGCCGGAACAGCCGGGCCTCGTGCTCGCGCTCGATCGCGGCGGCTCGTGCACCGGCATGGCGTTTCGCCTGTCCGGAACCGAGGCGCACGAACATCTCGAAGTACTCTGGCGACGCGAAATGGCAATGGGCTCATACCGTCCCGCGTGGCTGCCGTGCACGCTGATCGACGGCCGGCGCGTCGATGCGCTTGCCTTCGTGATGCGTCGCGACGTGGTGTCGTACACGGGCAAGCTCGCGGACCCGATCGTTCGGACCGTGCTCGGCTGCGCGAGCGGCCGTTATGGCACGACGCTCGATTACGTGAGCCGCACGGTCGTGGCGCTGCGCGAAAGCGGCATGCCGGACCGCGCGCTGGAAGCGCTGTTGCGGCGCTGCAAGGGGCAAAACGCGGAGTGAAGGCGCGCGCTCGGGCATCGTACGAAGATCGTCCGGATGGCCAATCCGCGCACGAGACACACATCTCGCATAATTCTCGGCTAGCATCTCCTTCGCAGGAGAAGCGCGCGCCGCTTCACCCCGGCCGCTATTTTCCTTGGTGTATGCTTAACTTTCCGCTAAAACGCGCCCGGGCATTCCCGGGCGCTCCGCTATGAACGAACCCTATCCCAGTCGACGACACTCCGAAAAACCGCCGGAAAAGCGCTCGCTGCTCGAACGCCTGACCGACTTCATCTCGCACGAACCCGAGTCGCGCGACGAGCTTCTCGAAGTGCTGCAGGACGCGCACGAACGCAACCTGCTCGACGCCGATTCGCTTTCGATGATCGAAGGCGTCTTTCAGGTGTCCGATCTCTGCGCGCGCGACATCATGGTGCCGCGCGCCCAGATGGACGCCATCAACATCGCCGAAACGCCCGCGGAATTCATTCCGTTCGTGCTGGAAAAAGCACACTCGCGCTATCCGGTGTTCGAGGGCAATCGCGACAACATCATCGGCGTCCTGCTCGCGAAGGATTTGCTGCGTTATTATGCGGAAGAAGAGTTCGATGTGCGCGGCATGCTGCGCCCCGCCGTATTCATTCCGGAATCGAAACGTCTGAACGTGCTGCTGCACGACTTTCGTGTGAACCGCAATCACATTGCCATCGTCGTCGATGAATACGGCGGCGTCGCGGGCCTCATCACCATCGAAGACGTGCTGGAGCAGATCGTCGGCGATATCGAGGACGAATACGATTTCGACGAGGAAGCGGGCAATATCATCGCGTCGCCGGACGGAAAGTATCGGGTGCGCGCGCTGACGGGCATTGAACAATTCAACGAGCAATTCGGCAGCGACTTTTCCGACGAGGAAGTGGACACCATCGGCGGGCTCGTCACGCATCGTTTCGGGCGCGTGCCGCATCGCGGCGAGAAGGTGCGCATCGACGACTTCGTGTTCGAGATACTGCGTGGCGATGCGCGGCAGATTCACGTGCTGCTCGTGAGGCGCGTGCCGAGCGTGGCGCAGCATCGCCGGCATGATGCCGATGACGAGGATGAGCTGCGGGATTGAGGGGTGCGCGATTGATAAAGTCTCGATCGCAAACCACAACCACGCCTCCGCTCCCGCACGGCTCCGCCGTCAACCACGTATTCCATGACCGACTCATCGTTCCGTCTTTTTTCGCGCCGACGCGCGGCATCTGAATCCGCAACCGGCAATACGCCCCGCGCCCTTCCCTTCTGGCATTACCTCGTGGCCGCCGTGCTCGGCGCGGCCAACACGCTTTCGTTCGCGCCGACGCCGCATGGCGGCTGGATCGAGCTCGTGCTCTTCACGCTGTTCTTCGCGTGGCTCTCACGCGCGACCAGTTGGAAGAGCGCGGCGGCAACCGGCTGGGCGTTCGGTTTCGGCAATTTCGTCACGGGCGTGTGGTGGCTCTATGTCAGCATGCATGTGTACGGCGGCATGGCCGCGCCGCTCGCGGCGGCCGCCGTCGCGCTTTTTTGCCTGTATCTCGCGA
Source organism: Caballeronia sp. GAWG2-1 (assembly GCF_023631405.1). Lineage (NCBI taxonomy): Bacteria > Pseudomonadati > Pseudomonadota > Betaproteobacteria > Burkholderiales > Burkholderiaceae > Caballeronia > Caballeronia sp. GAWG2-1. The sequence continues at coordinate 11,430 of NZ_JALQDD010000004.1, read as the reverse complement.
TGTATCCGGCGTTATCGAGCGCGCTTTGGGCGCTCGTCGCAGGGCGCGCGCGTTTCGGCGATGAAGACGCGGCCACGGTGCAAGATATCGAAACCGCGTCGCGCTACGTGCCCACCTGGCACGGCGCGTTCGCCTTCGCGAGCGCGTGGGCTATCGGCGAGTGGTTGCGCGGGCTCGTGTTCACGGGCTTTCCCTGGCTCGCAAGCGGCTATGCGCAAGTCGATGGACCGCTCGCGGGCTTCGGTTCGGTCGTCGGTGTATATGGCGTTGCATGGGTGCTGGCGCTCGTCGCCGCGCTGATCGTTCAAACGGTCTATCAAGTCAGCCGAGCGCGCGCTGCGCGTTTTGTACCGGGCGCGGTTGCGCTCGCTCTGATCGTCGCCGGCATGCTGCTCTCGCCCGTGCAATGGACGACGCCCGCCAACGCGCCGCTCACCGTGCGGCTCCTGCAAGGCAATGTCAAACAGGAGATGAAGTTCGAACAGGCGGGCGTGGATGCATCGCTCGCGCTTTATGAGCGGCTCATCACGGAGAAACCCGCCGATCTCATCGTGACACCCGAAACCGCGCTGCCGGTACTGGCTGTTCAGGTGCCGCATGATTTCGCCGCCAAGATTCGCAGCTTCGCCGACAATACGAAGTCATCGATCCTGTTCGGTGCAATTGGCGTAACGGTTCTGCCCGATGGCCGCGTGACCGACTTCACGAATAGTCTTTTCGGCATCACGCCGGGGACGCTCGATGTCTATCGCTACGACAAGCATCATCTCGTGCCGTTCGGCGAGTTCGTGCCGCTCGGGTTTCATTGGTTCGTGCAACTGATGGGCATTCCGCTCGGCGATCTCGCGCGCGGGCCGATCGCGCAGAAGGCGTTTTTCGTGCATAACCAGCCCGTAGCCGTCGATATCTGTTACGAGGACATCTTCGGCGAAGAGATCGCGCATACGATCCGCGAGCAGGAAGCGCCTGCGGGCGTGCTGGTGAACTCGACCAATCTCGCGTGGTTCGGCAATACGATCGCGCTCGACCAGCACTTGCAGATCGCACGCATGCGTTCGATCGAAACCGGCCGGCCTATGCTGCGCGCGACCAACACGGGAATGACCGCGGTGATCGCGGCGAACGGCGATATCGTCTCGCGTCTGCCGACGTTCACGACAGGCGTGCTGGAGGCGACGGTGCAGGGAATGTCGGGGCGCACGCCTTATGTGACGAGCGGGAACGTCACCGTGATTGCCGTTTCGCTGTTGTTGCTGGCGTTGGCATTTGCGTTTGCGCCGGGGAGAAAACGCTCGTAAATGCGACTGCGGCATGCGCTCATGCCGGTGCGCGCGCCGCATCGATCCAAGCTGCCGAGTCACGCGAAGGCTCACCGCGCATGGGATCGGTCCGACACCTTATCCGCGCTCGGCAACCCATACGCAAGCTCCCCCACCCCGCCATACGCTAGAATTGAGAGTTTCGGTATTCCGCCGAGCCTCGGGTCCGTGCCGTCACGAGCACCATGACGTCTGCGTCCACGGCCGCGTCCGGTCCGCATCAAAGGCAATCATGCTCACCTTTCAGCAAATCATCCTGACGCTGCAGTCCTACTGGAACGACAAGGGCTGCGCGCTTCTTCAGCCGATCGACATGGAAGTCGGCGCCGGCACCTCGCACGTTCATACGTTTTTGCGCGCCATCGGCCCGGAACCGTGGCGTGCCGCCTACGTGCAGCCGTCGCGCCGCCCCAAGGACGGCCGCTATGGCGAGAACCCGAACCGCCTGCAGCACTACTATCAGTATCAAGTGGTGCTCAAGCCCGCGCCGGAAAATATCCTCGATCTCTACCTCGGCTCGCTAGAAGCGCTCGGCTTCGATCTGAAGCAGAACGACGTGCGCTTCGTCGAAGACGACTGGGAAAATCCCACGCTCGGCGCTTGGGGTCTCGGCTGGGAAGTCTGGCTGAACGGCATGGAAGTCACGCAGTTCACGTACTTCCAGCAAGCAGGCGGTCTCGACTGCAAGCCGGTGCTCGGCGAAATCACCTACGGTCTGGAACGTCTCGCGATGTATCTGCAAAAGGTCGATAACGTCTACGACCTCATCTGGACCGAATGGCAGGAAGACGGCCCGAATGGCCGCGAACTGCGGCGCCTTACGTATGGCGATGTCTATCACCAGAACGAAGTCGAACAGTCCACGTATAACTTCGAACGCGCGAACGTCGATCTGCTTTTCACCTTCTTCAACAGCTATGAAGCCGAAGCGAAGAAGATGATCGAAGCGAAGCTCGCGCTGCCCGCCTACGAACTCGTGCTCAAGGCCGGCCACACATTCAATCTGCTCGATGCGCGCGGCGCCATTTCCGTGACGGAGCGCGCGGCGTATATCGGCCGCATCCGCGCGTTGTCACGACTCGTCGCGCAGGCGTATTACGATTCGCGCGAAGCGCTCGGCTTCCCGATGCTCGGCAATCCCGTGCACGCCGCAGCCGGGCTCATCACCGACAGCGAGGAAGCGGCGCGTCCCGCCTGGGCGCCCGCGTTGAAAGTCGAAAGCAATCCCGGCAACACCGAACAAGCTTGACGAGAGACGACAGAACAATGACGCAATCCACTTCCGCTTCTCTGCTCGTCGAGCTGTTGACCGAAGAACTGCCACCGAAGGCGCTCGCGCGTCTCGGCACCGCTTTCGCCGAAGGCATCGTCGAGCGTCTGGCCGCGCGCGATCTGATCGAAGGCGCGGCTTCGTTCGAAAAATACGCCACGCCGCGCCGGCTCGCCGTGCTGATCGAAAACGTGCGCAACGTCGCCCCGGAAAAGCAGGTGCGCGAGAAGGTGCTGCCCGTGACCGTCGCGCTCGACGCGAGCGGCAATCCCACGCCGCCGCTCGCCAAGAAGCTCGCGGCGCTCGGCTTTCCCGACTTCCCCATTGGCGAACTCGAACGCGCGCAGGACGGCAAGGCCGAAGCGTTCTTCCTGCGCTACGCGGCGCCGGGCGCAACGCTCACCGAAGGCTTGCAAGCCGCGCTCGACGAAACCTTGGCCAAGTTGCCGATTCCAAAGGTCATGACGTATCAACGTCCGGACGGCGCGAGCGTGCAGTTCGTGCGTCCGGTGCAGCGTCTGGTCGCGTTGCATGGCCGCGATATCGTGCCGGTCAGCGCGCTCGGCGTCGATGCGGGCGACACGACCATCGGTCATCGCTTCATGTCGGAAGGCTTCGTTGCGATCGCTCGCGCGGACGACTACGCCGAAACGCTGCGCACCAAGGGCCATGTCGTCGCCAATTTCGACGACCGCCGCGAATCCATTCGCACGCAGTTGCAGGCGTTCGCGGGTGAAGATCGCGTCGTGATGCCCGAAGCGCTGCTCGACGAAGTGAACGCGCTGGTCGAATGGCCGGTCGTGTATCAGTGCCGGTTCGACGACGAGTTCCTGCAGGTGCCGCAGGAATGTCTCATCCTCACGATGCAGACCAACCAGAAATATTTCGCGCTCACGGACCAGGACGGCAAGCTGCGCTCGCGCTTTCTGATCGTCTCCAATATCGATACGAAGACGCCCGGCGAGATCATCGAAGGCAACGAGCGCGTGGTGCGTCCGCGTCTCGCCGATGCCAAGTTCTTCTTCACGCAGGACAAGAAGAAGCGCCTCGAAGACCGCGTGCCGCAACTTGCGAACGTCGTCTACCACAACAAGCTCGGCTCGGCCTTGCAGCGCGTGGAGCGTCTCGAAGCGCTCGCGGGCGAGATCGCGCCGCTCGTCGGTGTCGATGCCGCGCTCACGCGCCGCGCCGCGCGTCTTGCGAAGGCGGACTTGCTCACCGACATGGTCGGCGAATTCCCCGAATTGCAAGGCACGATGGGCACGTACTACGCACGCCACGACGGCGAACCGGAGGAAGTGGCGCTCGCATGCTCGGAGCACTATCAGCCGCGTTTCTCGGGCGACGACACGCCGTCCACCGGCGTCGGTTGCGCCGTGGCGCTCGCGGACAAGCTGGAAACCATCGTCGGCATCTGGGGCATCGGCCTTGCGCCGACGGGCGAGAAAGATCCGTTCGCGCTGCGCCGTCATGCGCTCGGCGTGCTGCGCATCCTGCTCGAAAAGAAGATGCCGATCGACCTGCGCGAGCTCGTCAACGCGGCCCAACGCCAATTCGCCGGCATGCCGCAAGTCGCGGATTCGACCGAAGCAATCTACGCGTTCTTCCTCGATCGTCTGCGTGGTCTTCTGCGCGAACGCGGCTTCAACGCGAGCGAAATCGACGCCGTGCTGAGCCTGAATCCTACGCGTCTCGACGACATCGTCGCGCGTCTGGATGCCGTGCGTGAATTCGCCTCGTTGCCGGAGGCGGCATCGCTCGCGGCGGCCAACAAGCGCATCTCGAACATTCTCAGGAAGTCCGAGCAAGGCGTGCCGACGGCGGTCAACCCGGAACTGCTCGTCGAGGCTGCGGAGAAAGACCTTTACGCGCAAATCGAAAGTGTCACGCCGCGCGTGCAGAGCCAGCTCGCCGCACGCAACTACACCGAAGCGCTGACCGCGCTCGCCGCCCTTCGCGCTCCCGTCGACACATTCTTCAACGACGTGATGGTGAACGCGGAAGACGCGGCGTTGCGTAACAACCGCCTCGCGCTCCTCAACGCATTGCATCAGCAGATGAACTGCGTCGCGGACATCTCCAAACTGGCCGCATGACGATGATGAATCGCAAACTGGTCATTCTCGATCGCGACGGCGTCATCAACGTCGACTCCGATGCCTTCATCAAGTCGCCGGACGAATGGGTCGCCATTCCCGGCAGTCTCGAAGCCATCGCGCGGCTGAATCAGGCCGGTTTTCGCGTGGCGATCGCATCGAATCAGTCGGGGATCGGGCGCGGCCTGTTCGACATGGCCGCGCTCAACGCCATGCATCAGAAGATGAATCGCGCGGCGGCGGCAGTCGGCGGGCGTATCGACGCCATCTTCTTTTGTCCGCATACGGCCGAAGACCAGTGCGATTGCAGGAAGCCGAAGCCTGGCATGTTGCAGCAGATCATCGAGCGCTTCGAGATCGACCCGGAAGACACGCCGGTCGTCGGCGACTCGCTGCGCGACCTGCAAGCCGGCGCGGCGCTCGGCTTTCCCGTGCATCTCGTTCTGACCGGCAAGGGACCGATTACGCTCGCGGAAGGCAATCTGCCCGAAGGCTTAAGCGTTCACAAGGATTTGCGCGCCTTTGCGCTCGACTATCTCGCGCGGCATCGTGACTGACCGGCCGCCGCATCACTGACCTTCCATGCGCTTCATCCGTTCGTTGCTGTTGATGCTCTACTTCGTCGCGTACACCGTGCCGTACGCGACCGCGTGCTTCATCGCGTTCCCCTTCATGCGGGCCGACAAGCGTTACTGGATGGCGGCCGGCTGGTGCAAGTCGACCATCGTCGTGTTGCGCTATCTGGTCGGCATTCGCTACGATATCGTCGGCATGGAGAATCTGCCGCATGGTCCGGCGGTGCTGTTGTCGAAGCATCAATCGGCCTGGGAGACGCTCGCGTTTCCGGCGCTCATGCCGCGTCCGCTCTGCTATGTGTTCAAGCGCGAGCTGCTCTATGTGCCGTTCTTCGGCTGGGCGCTCGGACTCCTGAAGATGGTGCATATCGACCGCAAGCAAGGCCGCGATGCGTTCGTTTCCGTCGCGCGGCAAGGCCGTGCGCGCATGGACGAAGGCGCGTGGGTCATCATGTTTCCGGAAGGCACGCGCACACGCACCGGCACGCAGGGCAAGTACAAGACGGGCGGCGCGCGCTTCGCGGTGGCGACGGGCGCGCCGGTCGTGCCTATCGCGCATAACGCGGGGCGGCTCTGGCCGCGTAATTCGTTCATCAAATATCCGGGTATAGTCACGGTGTCGATTGGCCAGCCGATCGACACTGCCGGACTCACACCCGAGGAAGTGAACACGCGAGTCGAGAGCTGGATCGAAATGGAGATGCGCCGCATCGATCCGCTCGCTTATGCGACGCCCGACGTGCGACCGGGTGAACCTGGCGCGGCGGGCGCTGGCCGCTGACGCGGTCGTTCGCATTCGCATCCGATCGAGCCGCGGCGTGCCTTTCTCGTTCTTCTCGTCATTCCTGCGCCGGGAGCGCAAAGCCGAGCCGATGCAGAAGCAACCTTCGCGACAGCGCCCCGCCGTCGCGCTCGATACCCTGCAACTCGATCTGCCGTTCGAGCATGCGCCCGAGTTCTGTGCGCCATCCACGGCGCCCGCGCCTTTGCGCGGCGAAGTTCCTCCTTCAAGCGCACCACTGCCGGAAGGCGTGCGTCAGCGCCGCATCGTCCTGGGTGCGCGCGCGCTCGACTATCGGCTGAAGCGGTCGGCGCGGCGCACCATCGGCTTTTGCATCGATGGCACCGGACTCACCATCACCGCGCCGCGCTGGGTGACGATCGCCGATATCGAAAGCGCGATCGGCGGCAAGCAAAGCTGGATCTTCAAGAAGCTGACCGAATGGCAGACGCGTGTGGAAGAGCGCGCGTTGCCGCGCATCGACTGGAAAGACGGCGCGCAGTTTCCGTATCTCGGCAAGACCATACGCGTGGCGCTGAATGCGGGCGCGGGATCGCTTTCGTTCGATGACGAGACCGGCGTGCTGCGTGTGCCGCTTCCCGCACTCGCGGATGCGCAGCAGATCAAGGACCGCGTGCAAGGCTGGTTGCAAAGCGAAGCGAAGCGCATCTTCGGCGAGCAGCTCGCGGTCTATGCACGAAAGCTCGGCGTGGAATACCGGGCGTATGCGCTTTCGTCGGCGGCGACGCGCTGGGGCAGTTGTTCGAGCGATGGCAAGATTCGCCTGAACTGGCGGCTCATTCATTTTCCGATGTCGATCATCGACTATGTGGTCGCGCACGAGCTTGCGCATCTGCGCGAGATGAACCACAGTCCGCGTTTCTGGCAGACCGTCGAATCCATCTTTCCCGAGTTCCGCGAAGCCCGGCATACGCTCAAGCATCATCCGCCGGATCTGCTGCCCGCGCTTTGAGCGCCCGTCAGCGCGCGCCGCGGGTGCCCGGTACAATTCGAGACGAGAACCGCGCCGCCCGACCAATCGATAAAAACGAACCGGGCGTGTCGTCTTTTCGCAATCAAACAACAGGAACCCCACCATGCGACTCCTTCACACGATGCTGCGCGTCGGCGATCTGCAACGTTCCATCGATTTCTATACGCGCATTCTTGGCATGAAAGTGCTGCGTCAAAGCGAGAACACCGAGTACAAGTACACGCTCGCCTTCGTCGGTTACGGCGATGAGAGCGAGACCAGCGTGCTCGAGCTGACCTACAACTGGGGCGTCGAGAAGTACGAGATGGGCACGGCATATGGTCATATCGCGCTGGAAGTGGACAGCGCCGCCGACGCGTGCAACCGTATTCGCGAAGCCGGCGGCAAGGTCACGCGCGAAGCCGGCCCGGTGAAGGGCGGCACGACGGTGATCGCGTTCGTCGAAGACCCGGACGGGTACAAGGTCGAGTTGATCGAAAAACATTCTTGATCGACGTCCGACGTTGGACGTTCGATTTAGGGCAATTGCGGCAATCGGAAGCGGCGAAGTGATGCCGTTTGCTCAAGCAGACCGTGCTTACCGCTTCCAAACGACGTGCGCTTGCGCACGACGGCGCTTGTCGTCAAGCCGAACTCGGCGTGTTCGAACGTCAGGCTGTGGGCGCACGACCGACCACGGCTAAGCCGGCCGTAATCATCGCGCTCGAACGTAAGGCCGGTCACGCTTTCGCATCACCGTCGTGCTACTTCTGGTTTTTCACGCGCAGCGCCGCCACTTCGCTGGCACAATCGACGCTCCAAAACAGTGCGACGTCGATGCGTGAACATGAGCACATCCTCTTTCGCCCTGCGCCGCGCGCCCGACCTCACGGCCGTCGCCGTGATGATTGCGCTGTGCGGCGTGTGGGGCTTTCAGCAAGTCGCCATCAAGGAAGCAAACAGCTTCATTCGGCCGATGCTGCAAGCGGGCGTACGCTCGCTCATCGCCACTTTTCTGGTGTTGATCTGGACGCGCACGCGCGGCGTGCCGCTCTTTCAGCGCGACGATACCCTGCCCGCCGGAATCCTTGCCGGCATATTGTTCGGCGGTGAATTCGTCTGCATTTTCTTCGGCCTGAGTCTAACGACAGCCTCGCGCATGGCCGTCTTTCTCTATACCGCGCCCTGTTTCACCGCACTTGGCCTGCATTGGTTCGTCGCCGGCGAGCGGCTTGCGCGCACGCAGTGGTGCGGCATCATGCTCGCGTTTTGCGGCATGGCGCTTGCCTTTGCGGATGGTTTTCTGCACGGCGCGCCGCAAAGCGCATCGACCTTGCGCGGCATCGCAGGCGATGCGCTCGGCGTCATGGCGGGCCTCTTCTGGGCCGCGACGACGGTCGTCGTGCGCGCCTCGTCACTCTCGCGAACGAGTGCGAGCAAGACGCTCTTCTATCAGCTCGCGGTATCGGCGGTCATGCTGCTCGCGCTCGCGGCCGTCACCGGACAAACTCATGTCGACGCGCTGCCGCCGCTCGCTATCGCAAGTCTCGTTTATCAGGCCGTGGTGGTGGCGTTCGTGAGCTATCTGACCTGGTTCTGGCTGCTCACGCGCTATATGGCGTCTCGGCTCTCCGTATTTTCGTTTCTGACGCCGATTTTCGGTGTGACCTTCGGCGTATTGCTGCTCGGCGAGCACTTCACCGCGCGCTTCATGGTCGCCGCGGCGATGGTGCTTGCGGGCATCGCGCTCGTCAACCGGCGCGGCGGGAACGCTTGAGTTTCGATTCGAGCGCCGACCTGGAGCATGGGCGCTTGCGGCTACCACCCGAGTAAGCCGGCGCGGCAGGACCGCCCGAGTTTCGATTACTCGGGCGCCGTCGCGCGGATCGTGACCATGTCGTCCATGTCGCTGTCTTCGTGCGTATCGACGTGCGGCTTTTCCGGCGGAATGGATTCGATCGGATAGCCGTGCTTCTCCCACGCGTCCAGGCCGCCCTTGAGCGGACGCACGTTGGTGAAACCCTTGGCGCGCAGCCGACGCGAGATAGACTTGGCCGTCGCTTCGTTCGGGCAGACGCAATACACGACGACTTCGTGCTCCGACAGCAACTGATCGACGCGGCCGGGGGAATCGAGATCCAGCGCGACCGCGCCCGGAATGCGATACGGCTCCTTGCGACGTATGTCGATTGGCCGTGCATCGTAGATGACGGGCGGCGTATCGCTTTGCATCATGGCGTCGAGCTGGTCGGGCGTGATGTGATACTTCTCCAGCCACTGGTGAAACTGCACGCGCCGCACCCATCGATACAGAATGAAACCGACGCCCGCGAGCACGAGAATATCGATCACGGTCGCGCCGTTCGCGCGAACCAGCACGACGAGGCGCGCGATCTGCTCCTGCAGCGCCGCGCCGCCCAGAATCCAGAAACTGGCCCAGGCGGTCGCGCCGATCAAGTCCCACAACACGAACACGCGCACGTCGATCTGCGTGGTGCCTAGCAGCGGCGCCGACACGAGCCCGAGTCCGGGAACGAACTTGGACAACGCGAGCAGCGGCACGCCGAAGCGTTCGAACCAGCGACGCGCGGTGCGCAGCGTGGAGTCGATCGAGAGGGAGAAGCGCACCAGCGAGTTGAGGAAGCGTCGGCCGTAGAGACGGCCTGCCGCGAACCAGAGCGAATCGGCGATGAGCACCGCGAGCACGGCCGCGCCGAGCATCGGCCAGAAGGACGACTCGCCGGACGCGACGAGCGAGCCGGCGAGAATCAGCATCGGCGCGGCGGGGACCGGCACGCCAAGTTGCGTCGCGAGGACGCTGACGAACACGGCCCACGCGCCCCACGACGACGCAAGCGAAGTCGGGACGTGCGGCATTCAAACTCCTTCACGAGCTAGCGCACGGTTCTTCGATGCGGGCGTGCTTTCGGTGCGGTGCGCAAGGGCTCCACTTTATCGCGATCGTGAATGGTTTGCCTGAATGTAGCGGTGTCAGCGGGGCGTTTGGGTCGTGCGTGCGTGGCGCTGTCACTGCGGTGTGATGTGCGAGGAAGAAGGCGCGCATTGCCTTCTTGCCGATGAACGCCAGCCGGTTTGGCGACGACACATGCCGAGGTCGCAGGACAGATGGTTCATGCCTCCGATGTACGCCTCGATCTGCTGTCTGCTATCCGCGATTGCGTCACGCCAAAGCCGATTGGCCGGCGTGCGCCGTGCGCCGTGCGTCGTGCGCCGTGCGTCGTGCGCCGTGCGTCGTGCGTCGTGCGTCGTGCGTCGTGCGTCGTGCGGCATCGCGCACGATGATCCACCGACGCACGCCTCAACTCTCGATCCGCGACCGCGTCACGCCGAGCAGATCGGCCATTGCGCGGCGAGCGGCGCCAGCATTGCGCGCGATGATCGCATCGAACACCGCCGTGTGTTCGGCAAGCGACGCGTTGTACACCTCCGCGCGCTTCGCGTTCAGCCGAAGCTGGCCTTCCAGCGTGCGTTCGATCAGCGCGCCAAGCGGAATCAGCAACTCGTTGCTGCAGGCGGCCAGCACGCACAAATGAAAATCCAGATCGGCGCGTACCCATTCGTCGACGTTCTGCGCGCCGACCATCGCCTGATGCGCGCGCGTGAGCCGCTCGCGCGTCTGCGCTTCGTGATTGTCAGCGGCGAGCGCGGCTGCGTATGGCTCGATCATCTCGCGCATCTCCTGCAGCTTGAGCGCGAATTGCAGCGGCGGCGCCACGCGCGAGTACCAGTCGAGCATGTCGGCATCGAGCAGATTCCACGCGTCCCTTGCGCGCACGCGCGTGCCGACCTTGGGCCGCGATTCGATCAGCCCTTTAGATGTGAGCGTGCGCAGCGCCTCGCGCAGCACCGTGCGGCTCACGCCGAAGCGCTCCATCAATTCGGCCTCGCGCGGCAACGAAGTCTGCGGCGCGAAATCGCCGCGCAAAATGGCCATGCCGAGTTCGTGAGCGACGCGGCCGTGTAAATCGCGATGAATGATCTCGTTCTCCTGCTCGTTTGCGCACGATTATCGGGCATTGGCCGAGTGTGCTGAAGCGGTTTCCTTGGAACCGAAGCGGCTTTGCATGGATAGCGGATGGGGCATGCGCGAGCGTCGCCATATCTCCACCACTCCACCATCCGACTGCTCGTGCACCGATCCGCGACTTCGCCACTCTGCTGTTTCACCTCGCACCTTGGTCACTTAACCATCAAGCCACTCACGACTCCCACTACGCCAACTCACCATCCAACACCTAGCGAATCCGCCATTCCGCCATTCCGCCATTCCGCCATTCCGCCATTCCGCCATTCCGCCAATCCATCAATCCGCCAATCCGCCTTTCCGCCTTTCCGCCTTTCCGCCTTTCCGCCTTTCCGCCTTTCCGCCTTTCCGCCTTTCCGCCTTTCCGCCTT
>NZ_JALQDD010000003.1:0-127437 GCF_023631405.1 Caballeronia sp. GAWG2-1 | reverse complement strand
CGCCAATGCGCCAATGCGCCAATGCGCCAATGCGCCAATGCGCCAATCCGCCAATCCGCCAATCCGCCAATGCGCCAATGCGCCAATGCGCCAATGCGCCAATAGTACTATTAATACTACTTCAAGCCGCGTTTTGCTAAGATAGCGAACCCGTTTAGGAGACGTCCATGAAAATCACGAAACTGGAAACCTTCATCGTTCCACCGCGCTGGTGCTTCCTCAAGATCGAAACCGACGAGGGCATCACCGGCTGGGGCGAACCCGTTGTCGAAGGACGCGCGCATACCGTCGCCGCCGCCGTCGATGAACTCGCCGACTATCTCATCGGCAAAGACCCGCGACATATCGAAGACTTGTGGCAAGTGATGTATCGCTCGGGCTTCTATCGCGGCGGGCCTATCGGCATGAGCGCGATTGCAGGCGTCGATCAGGCGCTGTGGGACATTCTCGGCAAGCATCATGGCGTGCCGGTTCACGCGCTGCTCGGCGGACAAGTGCGCGACAAGATCAAGGTGTACTCGTGGATCGGCGGCGACCGTCCGAGCGATGTCGCGAACAACGCGCGCGCGGTCGTCGAACGCGGGTTCAAGGCCGTGAAGATGAACGGCTCGGAAGAGCTGCAGATGATCGATACCTTCGACAAGGTGCAAGGCGTCATCGACAACGTGCGCGCCGTGCGTGAAGCGGTGGGACCGAATGTGGGCATCGGCGTCGATTTTCATGGCCGCGTGCACAAGCCGATGGCGAAGGTGCTCGCGCGTGAACTCGATCCGTTCAAGCTGATGTTTATCGAAGAACCCGTGCTGTCGGAAAACGTCGAGGCGCTGCGCGATATCGTCAGTCAGACGAGCACGCCCATCGCGCTCGGCGAAAGGCTCTATTCGCGCTGGGACTTCAAGCACATCCTCGCGGGCGGTTATGTGGACATCATTCAGCCGGATGCGTCGCATGCCGGCGGATTGACCGAGTGCCGCAAGATTGCCTCGATGGCCGAAGCGTACGACGTCGCGCTCGCGCTGCATTGTCCGCTCGGGCCGATTGCGCTTGCCACGTGTCTACAGATCGACGCCGTGAGCTACAACGCGTTCATTCAGGAACAGAGCCTCGGCATTCACTACAACAAGGGCAATGACCTGCTCGACTACATCAAGAATCCCGAAGTGTTCGCTTATGCGGACGGGATGGTCGCGATTCCTCAAGGACCGGGGCTGGGAATCGAGGTCAATGAAGAGAAGGTGCGCGAAATGGCGAAGATCGGTCACCGGTGGCGCAATCCGGTCTGGCGGCATGCGGATGGAAGCGTAGCCGAGTGGTGATTTCCTGACGCGCTGACGGCTCGTCGAGATCGCGAGCCGTCACCGTCTCAGACGCGCCTTCACCCCGCCGCGCAACGCATTGCTGATGAGCAACTCATCAGCGCCCTCGAGGTCTTCGGTCGTCATTACGCGCTCGGCGGCTTCAAGTTCTTCGATCAACACCGCGCGCATCACGCCCGGCAGCACGCCCGCCTCGATGGGCGGCGTCCACCACTTTCCGTCGATGCGCGCAAACACGCTCGACCGCCCGCCTTCCGTAATCTCGCCGCGTTCGTTGCAAAAGAGCATGTCGAACGCGCCCTCCGCTTCCGCCGCTTTCCACGCGCGATCGTAGTCGGCACGATGCGTCGTCTTGTGACGCAACAGCGCGTCGCCGGAGTATCGCGGCGCAAACCCGCGATCCGAAGCGAGCAACACATCCACGCTATCCGACGCCAACGGAGCAAGCCGCGCGCTCGTCAATGCAAAGCGTCCGCTCTTGTCGAGCGCGATGCGCAACCGATACGGCGCGCCCGCGTCGAAGCCCGCACGATGTTGCGCGAGTTGCGCGTCCAGCTTGCGCTCATCGAACGGAAAACGAAGCCACGCGGCGCTCGCCTTCAAACGCGAAAGATGACGCGCGGCGTGGCGCACGCCGTCATCGCGCGTGGCGTACGTCGTCTCGAACAACTCGAAGCCAGGGTCCGCGCCCGTCAGAAAGCGCGCCTTCAACAGACACTCTTCGTACTCGCTCGCGGCATCGCTATCGAGCACGATTCCCGCGCCGATACCGATCACGCCGCGCGTGCCGTCGGCATCCACGACGAGCGTGCGGATCGCGACCGACAGACAAAAGTCGCCGCGCGTATCGAGCCAGCCGATCGCGCCGGTATAAAGACCGCGCGGCGTGCTCTCGATCTCGTCGATGAGCTGCATCGTGCGGTATTTCGGCGCGCCCGTGATCGAGCCGCAGGGAAACAGCGCGCGGACGATATCGGCGAACGAAGCGCCCGGTTTCACACGCGCCTCGATGGTCGACGTCATCTGCCACACCGACGCATAAGCCTCGACCGAGAACAACGCCGGCACATGCACCGAGCCCGTCGCCGCCACGCGCGACATGTCGTTGCGCAACAGGTCGACGATCATCACGTTCTCCGCGCGATTCTTCGGGTCGTCGTGGAGCGCGGCGGGATCGGAGTCGCGTGGCGCGGTGCCTTTCATCGGCCGCGCGCGCAAAAGCGCTCCTTGCTTCTCGACGAACAACTCCGGCGAACACGAGACGACCACGCGGCCGTCCGGCATGGAGATGAACGCGCCAAAGCGCACCGGCTGACGCTCGCGCAAACGCCGATACAACGCGAGCGGCGTGCCGAATACATCGAAATTCAACCGGAACGTGAAGTTGATCTGATACGACTCGCCTTCGCGCAGCGCGTGATGAACGGCGGCGATGGCGGTATCGAATTCGTCGCGCGTGATGCTCGGCTCGATGCCCGCCACGCCCGCCACCGAGGGCGTCTCACAACCGCCATCTCGCGATGCAAGCCACGCGCTGGCTTCGTCGCGAGACATGGGCGCGCACTCGCGGAACATGAGCACTCGCAACGCACGATCCTCGCCGCGCCCGATACCGCCGAACTGGAGATTGCGCCCGAACTCGTAATCCGCGACGACGAGCGCATGCAGGCCGCTCTGGAAATCGGCATCGATGGCCGCGCATACGGCGTCGAGCGTGCGCCCGTCTTCGCAGACATGGGCGCGCACGAATCCCGTGTACAAACGACTCGACCGCCTTTCGGCGGTCGCTTCGCAGTCGTCGAGCAGCGCGAACACCGCGCCGCGCTCTTCAGTCTTCATGGCAACACTCGCTGCCGGTCGTGCCACGTCTTACACATCAATCGAAGAAGCTTTTCACGCGGTCGAACCAGCTCTTGCTTTGCGGGCTGTGGCGCGCGCCGCCTTCCGTCAGCGACTTCTCGAACTGCTTGAGCAGATCGCGCTGCTGATCGGTGAGTTTCACGGGCGTTTCGACCTGTACATGCACATACAAGTCGCCCGCGATGCTCGAACGCAAACCCTTGATCCCCTTGCCGCGCAACCGGAACGTCTTGCCCGACTGCGTGCCTTCCGGCACCGTGAAGCTCGCGCGGCCCGCCAGCGTCGGCACTTCGATCTCGCCGCCCAGCGCCGCCGTGGTGAACGGAATGGGCATCTGGCAATGCAGGTCGTCGCCGTCACGCTCGAACACCGAGTGCTGCTTGATGTGGATCTCCACATACAAGTCGCCGCTCGGACCGCCATTGAGACCCGGCTCGCCGTTGCCCGCGGAGCGGATACGCATGCCGTCGTCGATGCCCGCCGGAATCTTCACTTCCAGCGTCTTCGTTTCCTTCACCTTGCCCGCGCCGTGGCAGTTCGTGCACGGGTCCGGAACATAGGTGCCGCTGCCGTGACACTTCGGGCACGTCTGCTGGATGCTGAAAAAACCCTGCGACATGCGCACCTGGCCCTGACCATGACAAGTCGGGCAAGTCTCGGGCTTCGTGCCGGGCTTCGCGCCCGAGCCGTGACAAACATTGCAGTTGGCCCAGCTCGGCACGCGAATCTGCGTGTCGTAGCCGTGCGCCGCCTGCTCCAGCGTGATCTCCATGCTGTAGCGCAGATCCGCACCGCGATACACCTGCGGACCCGCGCGGCCGCCACGCGCCGCGCCGCCTGCGGCTTGCCCGAAGATGTCGCCGAAGATGTCGCCGAAGGCATCGGCAAAACCGCCGAAGCCCTGCGCGCCCGCGCCGCCCATGTTCGGATCGACGCCAGCGTGGCCGTATTGATCGTAGGCCGCGCGCTTCTGCTGGTCGGAGAGCATTTCGTAGGCTTCCTTCGCCTCCTTGAAATTCTCTTCGGCCTTCTTGTTGTCCGGGTTGCGGTCAGGGTGATACTTCATCGCGAGCTTGCGATACGCCTTCTTGATCTCTTCGTCGCTCGCGTTTTTCGCGACGCCCAGAATGTCGTAGTAATCCCGTTTCGCCATGTCGGTTCGATTCCGCCGCGCTTCTAACCCGACGGTTCCTCTGAGATGCTCCGGGCCATTCGACCCGCGCTTGAAACCTCTGACGCCTCGCCCCAAAACTCGGCTCGAAGCAAGACGCCTCTAAAAACAACGTGCCCGGAGAGCCGTCAGGCTCGCCAGGCGCGTTCCACGTCAGACGCTAGACGCGTCCCGATGCCGGTCTTCGCGTGACGCATACGCGCCGCGAAACGACCAAGGGCGCATGAATGTCGCCACTCACGCGCCCTCCGGCTTAGTCCTTCTTCACTTCCTTGAAGTCGGCGTCGACCACGTCATCGTGCTGCTGGCTCGCACCCGCTTCCGCCGATGCACCCGCGCCCGCCGCACCGGCCGCACCTGCCGCCGCGCCCGCCGCGCCTTGCTGCGCCTGCATGTCGGCGTACATCTTTTCGCCGAGCTTCTGCGATGCCGCCGCCAGTGCTTCGACCTTCGCTTCGATGGTCGCCTTGTCGCTCGCGTTGTCCTTCAGCGCGTCTTCGAGTTCCTTCAACGCAGCTTCGATCTTTTCCTTCTCGCCGGCTTCGACCTTGTCGCCGTACTCGGCAACCGCCTTCTTCGTGCTGTGGACCAGCGCGTCGCCCTGGTTGCGGGCATCGGCCAGTTCACGCAGCTTGTGATCTTCCTCGGCGTTGGCTTCGGCGTCCTTCACCATCTTGTCGATTTCCGCGTCCGTCAGACCCGAGTTCGCCTTGATGGTGATCTTGTTTTCCTTGCCCGTTGCCTTGTCCTTCGCGCCGACGTGCAGAATGCCGTTCGCGTCGATGTCGAAAGTCACTTCGATCTGCGGCACGCCACGCGGCGAAGGCGGAATGCCTTCGAGGTTGAACTCGCCAAGCAGCTTGTTGCCCGCGGCCATCTCGCGCTCACCCTGGAACACCTTGATGGTCACGGCGCCCTGGTTGTCGTCCGCCGTCGAATACACTTGCGCGTGCTTCGTCGGGATGGTCGTGTTCTTGTTGATCATCTTCGTCATCACGCCGCCGAGCGTCTCGATGCCGAGCGACAAAGGCGTCACGTCGAGCAGGAGCACGTCCTTGCGGTCGCCCGACAGAACCTGACCTTGAATCGCGGCGCCAACGGCCACGGCTTCGTCCGGGTTCACGTCACGGCGCGGTTCCTTGCCGAAGAATTCCTTCACCTTCTCCTGCACCTTCGGCATACGCGTCATGCCGCCGACGAGGATCACGTCGTCGATATCGCCGACCTTCACGCCCGCATCCTTGATAGCGGTGCGGCACGGTTCGATCGTGCGCTCGATCAGCTCTTCGACGAGCGCTTCGAGCTTGGCGCGGGTGAACTTGAGGTTCAAGTGCTTCGGACCCGACGCGTCAGCCGTGATGTACGGCAGGTTGATGTCGGTCTGAGCCGTCGACGACAGTTCGATCTTCGCCTTTTCCGCCGCTTCCTTCAGGCGTTGCAGCGCGAGCACGTCTTTCGACAGATCGACGCCTTGTTCCTTCTTGAACTCGCCGATGATGTAATCGATGATGCGCTGGTCGAAGTCTTCACCGCCGAGGAACGTGTCGCCGTTGGTCGAGAGCACTTCGAACTGCATTTCGCCGTCCACGTCCGCGATTTCGATGATCGAGATGTCGAACGTGCCGCCGCCCAAGTCGAACACGGCGATCTTGCGGTCGCCCTTTTCGGCCTTGTCGAGACCGAAGGCGAGCGCGGCTGCCGTCGGTTCGTTGATGATGCGCTTCACTTCCAGACCGGCGATGCGGCCTGCGTCCTTCGTTGCCTGACGCTGGCTGTCGTTGAAGTACGCCGGGACCGTGATGACGGCTTCCGTGACCGGCTCGCCGAGGTAGTCCTCAGCGGTCTTCTTCATCTTGCGCAGCACTTCAGCGGAAATCTGCGACGGCGCGAGGCTCTTGCCGTGCGCTTCGACCCATGCGTCGCCGTTGTCGTGCTTGACGATCTTGTAGGGCATCAGGCTGATGTCCTTCTGCACTTCCTTCTCGTCGAAGCGGCGGCCGATCAGGCGCTTCACTGCGTAAAGCGTGTTGCGCGGATTCGTAACCGACTGACGCTTGGCAGGTGCGCCAACCAGGATTTCGTTGTCGTCGACATACGCGATGATCGACGGCGTGGTGCGCGCGCCTTCCGAGTTCTCGATGACCTTGACCTGATTGCCTTCCATCAGCGCCACGCACGAGTTCGTGGTGCCGAGGTCGATACCAATGATTTTGCCCATTTTTTATACTCTCCTTGCTTTGATCGCTTTAGCGCTGCGGCCGGAAAACGCCGGCTTGTGCGGCCGATTTACCGGGCCGAACGCCCAAATATTCATACCTGTACGCAAGATAAGAACGCGGACTTCGTTTTCAAGACCCTGAAAGCGATGCGGTCTATATCTTTTTTCATTCGGAAGCCTTGCCGCGGATCTTTTCCCGCGCCGCCGCGACCGCCGCTTCGAATTGCGCGAGACCATGCCAGCCGGTGGCGCGCCCGAGACGCTTGCCGCGATGAAAGAAAAACCACGTCGGCACGCCATGCAGCAAAAAGCGCCGTCCCAGTTCCCGATGCTCGTAGACATTGCTGTGAAACCACTTCAGTCCGAGCGCGCGAATTTCATCGGGCTTCGCGAGCATCGCTTTTTTGGCGATTTCGCAGTTGAAGCAGTCGACGCCCCAGAAGAACACGACGGCCAGATCATCGCCCGCCGAAGCCAGCCCGGCGTCGAAACCGGGGGCGTCCAGCTCCTGCATGGCGAAGACCGAAAACGCGGTGGCATCGACGGGAACGCGATTCTCCGAGGCGGCCATGGCGTTCTCGCGGCGCGTTACTTCGGTGCGGCGACGGTGACGAGAGCCGGACGCAGCACGCGATCCGAAATCACGTAGCCCTTTTGCAGCACGGACACGACGGTATTCGCTTCCTGCTCGGCCGGCACCATGGAAATAGCCTGGTGACGATGCGGGTCAAACTTCTCGCCCACCGGATTCAGCGCGGTGACGCGCCCCTTTTCCAGCGCGGCGGTCAGTTGACGCAGCGTGAGTTCGACGCCTTCCCGCACCTTGACGAGATCGGACGATTGATCGGCAAGCGCGGCTTCGAGACTGTCGAGTACCGGCAGCAGATGTTCGGCAAAGCTTTCGATGGCGAACTTGTGCGCCTTCTGCACATCGTCCTGACCGCGGCGACGCACGTTTTCCGTTTCCGCCTTGGCGCGCAGGAACTCTTCCTGGAGCGCGGCGATCTTCGCCTGCGCTTCGGCCAGCGCGGCTTCGTTCGCGTCCGGCGCGACTTGCGGCGCATCGGCGCCCGTCGGCGCTCCGGTTGCGCCGGCTTGGGTCGGGTCGGCGGCCTGGCGCGCGGTTTCGTCTGCGGGCGTGGGGTTCTGGCTCGCTGGATTCTCTTGCGTGTTTTCCATGTCGCTGAATGTATTGCTGTGAGTGAAATGGATGCGATCGGCCGGGAGTCCTCTTACCGCCGAGAACCAGGCCAGGCTTTTTCGCACTAGCGGCGGAATTTGGGGCATCCGAGGGATTTTCAAGGCTCCAGAAGCGATTTTTCGGACGAAATTTAGCTTTTTTCGCGTGCGCTTCAAACATCGGACAACGGCGGGCCACGCATGTCGGCTGCGTGACGCGTTAAGTGCAAATTCGCCACATTTGACTGCGGGAAACACTTCGTAATGGGCGTTTCGTCGCAGTACGCAAAAATCAGATTGAGGCGATTGCGTTGTTCGCCTACACTTCGAACATGCGTCGCAGGAACACGTTAACCCTAATCCTACGAATGCAGTAACCGCTCAAGCCCTTGCCCGTTTCCTTCCGGTTTTCGCAACCGGTTATCCCGCTCACCGGGGGTACCATGAAACTGACCTTTGCTATCGCGGTGGTCGCTCTGGTACTGGTTGCGGGAACGACCACCATATGTATGTCCGGCGCTGTCACCGCCCGTAACACCGAGTACGGCGGCGTTCATGCGACCATCGAAAACTACTTCAATCCGAACCTGCCAGTTTGTCGATAATGCGCCGGTCGCGCTTCGTCGGCCTGCCCTGAATTCCGGCAGCCGGCTCGCGAAACGTCTTGCGCCGCTCGGCTTCGGCTAACCGCTTCACTCGGCCCTCTTCCGTTTCCGCGTAAAGCGTCTGGGCCACGCTTGCCGGTCCGCGCACGTCGCACACGCCCTTTACTTCCACTTGCCAGACGATCCGCTCGATATCGATCTCGACGAGATCGCCGACGCGCACGTCCTTCGACGGCTTCACGTTCGCCCCGCCGATCTTCACGCGGCCTTTTTCCACCGCGTCGCTCGCGAGCGAACGCGTCTTGAAGAAGCGCGCTGCCCAAAGCCATTTGTCGATGCGCAGACGCGCGCCCGGTTCCGTCGAAATCGTGTAGTTCATGAATAACCGTTCGTTCAGGCGGCAACCGTCAATGGCTGCACGGCCTGCACCGGCCAGCCTTGCAGATTCTGCGCCGCGATTTCTCCCAGCGCCTTGATCCACGCCGGCGATGCATTCAGGCAAGGAATGCGGTGAAACTGCTTGCCGCCTGCGTGCAGAAATTCGTCGCGCACCTCGATGCCGATTTCCTCGATCGTCTCAAGACAATCCGCCGTGAAGCCCGGACAAAAAACGTCCACGCGCGCAACACCCGCCGCGCCGAGTTCCGCGAGCGTCGGCGCGGTGTATGGCTGCAGCCATTCCGCGCGGCCGAAGCGCGACTGGAACGTGACGCGGCATTCCACCGGCGTGAGCCCCAACGCGGAGGCGAGCAGCGAGCCCGTCAACTGACACTGGTCGTGATACGGATCGCCGAGATCCATGGTTCGCTTGGGGACGCCGTGAAAACTCAGCACGAGCTTGTCGCCGGCGGCAAAATCCGGCACGCCGTGATGACGCCAGTAATCGCGCACCTGCTCTGCAAGCGCGGAGATATACGCCGGATGATCCGCGTAATGACGAATGGTGCGAATCTCGGGCTGATTGCGCACGCGCTTGAGCGCGGTAAAGGCGTCGTCGAAAGCGGTCGCGGTGGTCGAAGACGAGTACTGCGGATACATCGGCACCAGGAGAATGCGCTCGGCGCCTTCGAGCTTGAGCTGATTGAGCATGACGCCGATGCCCGGCGTGCCGTAGCGCATCGCGTAGTCGACGAGCACGTGATAGTCGTTTGCCGCAAAGAGGCGCCGCAAGCCCTCGACCTGCTTCTCCGTATAGACACGCAAGGGCGAGCCTTCCGCCATCCAGACCTGCGCATATTTCTTTGCCGACGCGCGCCCGCGAAACGGCAGGATGATCAACCGCAGAATGATCTGCCAGAGCAAGGAGGGAATCTCGACCACGCGCGGATCGGAGAGGAACTGCGCCAGATACTTGCGCACGGCACGCGGCGTGGGCGCGTCCGGCGTGCCGAGATTGATCAGCAGCACCGCGACACGATGCGAAGCGCTAGGCTGCGAAGGCAACTCGAGATCGAAACGCATAGGGCAAGGCGGCCGGAAGTGGTCGAAAGGTGAAACCCATTATAGCGGCGCGTTTCACGCCGCATCATTGGCCGAACGGCCTAGTGGCGGCGCGGCGCGCGGGCCGGCATGATGGGCTGAAGGAAAAGCTATTGAGAACTGAGCGACATGGACAACAGGCGTGCGGTGATATCGACGATGGGAATCACGCGGTTGTAGGCCATGCGCGTGGGTCCGATCACGCCGAGCGTGCCGACGATCTTGCCGTTGACTTCATACGGCGCGGTCACGACGCTCATTTCCTCGATCGGCACCAGATTAGATTCCCCGCCGATGAAAATCTGCACGCCCTGCGCGTGACTCGAAACATCCAGCAATTGCAGGAGGCTCGTCTTTTGGTCGAACAAATCGAACAGCTTGCGCAGCCGCGCCATGTCGGACGAAAGGTCCGCCACTTCGAGCAGATTGCGCTCGCCGGAAATCAGCACGGTCTCGCCCGGATCGGTTTCGGCGGTGCTCGCGACCACGGCCGCCTGCATGAGCGCGGTCATGTCGCCGCGCAATTCGTCGATTTCCTGACGCAGCCGCAGACGCACTTCGTCGAAGGACAGGCCCGCGAAATGCGCGTTGATGTAGTTGGAGGCTTCCGTGAGCTGCGACGGCGAATAGTCGCGCTGCGTCGCCATCATGCGGTTCTGCACGTCGCCTTCGGGCGTCACGATGATAAGCAGAATGCGCTTGTCCGACAGCCGCATGAATTCGATCTGCTTGAACATGTGACTGCGGCGCGGCGTGAGGATCACGCCCGCGAACGACGAGAGACTCGACAGCACGCTCGCCGCCGCCGCGACGATCTTCTGCGGCTCCTCGCCTTGCAGGCGCGTCTTGACGGCGGTGGTCATGGCTTCGTCTTGCGGCGCTTCCACGGTGAGCATGGTGTCGACGAAGAGCCGATAGCCGCGCGGCGTGGGAATGCGTCCCGCCGACGTGTGCGGGCTGACGACGAGACCGAGGTCTTCCAGGTCCGACATCACGTTGCGAATGGTCGCGGGACTCAGCTCCAGGCCGGAATGCCGTGATAACGTGCGCGAACCGACCGGCTGACCTTCGGCGATGTAGCGCTCGATCAGCGTTTTGAGGAGGGTTTGTGCACGTGGGTCTAGCATGGGGAAATTTTAGCCTAACGTGTCGTGGCGCGGCGAACGTACCCGCCGCGATGAATCGCTTGTCGAGCGATTCAATGTCCGCTCCATTCTAGCGATAAACAACGGGCGTGCCCCGGCGTGATCGGGTGGCGTCGCAGCCACCCTTCGCGCACGGTTCTTTTCGCCTTCCACCTATGGTGTAATGCCGGCATGGAAATTGGCCAATTCAAGACTGTCGCGCTCATCGGGCGCACCAATACGCCCGGCATCGAGACGCCGCTGCGCCTGCTCGCGGAGCTGATCTCGAAGCAGGGTTTCGAGGTCGTGTTCGAGGCCGGCACCGCGAAGGATGTCGGCGTGACCGATTACCCGGCGCTCTCGGTCGCCGAAATCGGCGCGCGCGCGGACGTGGCGGTCGTGCTGGGCGGCGACGGCACCATGCTCGGCGTGGGCCGCCAACTTGCGCCGTACAAGACGCCGCTCATCGGCGTGAATCACGGGCGGCTCGGCTTCATCACGGACATCCCGCTCACCGAGATGCGCGAGATCGTGCCGCAGATGCTCGCCGGACAGTTCGAGCGCGAGGAACGCAGCCTGCTCGAAGCGCGTATCGTGCGCAACGACAAGCCCATCTATCACGCGCTCGCCTTCAACGATGTCGTGGTCAATCGCAGCGGCTTTTCAGGCATGGCGGAACTGCGCGTGTCGGTGGATGGCCACTTCATGTACAACCAGCGCTCGGATGGTCTGATCGTCGCGACGCCCACCGGCTCGACCGCCTACGCGCTTTCGTCGGCGGGGCCGATTCTTCATCCGCAGTTGCAGGGCTTCGTGCTCGTGCCGATCGCGCCGCATTCGCTCTCGAACCGTCCGATCGTGCTGCCCGACGACTCCAAGGTGACCATTCAGTTCATCGGCGGGCGCGATGTCAACGTGAACTTCGACATGCAGTCGTTCACGGCCGTCGAGCTGAACGACGCCATCGAAGTGCGGCGCTCACGGCACACGGTGCCGGTGCTGCATCCGGTCGGCTACAGCACGTACGCCACGCTGCGCAAAAAGCTGCACTGGAACGAGCATCCCTCGCAAGACTCCGCCCTCTGAAGCGCTCACCACGCCCTTTCCAAGCGTCCATGCTCCGTCATCTCTCCATTCGGGACTTCGTCATCGTTGCCGCGCTGGATATCGAGTTCGACTCCGGCTTCACGGTTTTTTCGGGTGAAACCGGCGCAGGCAAATCCATCTTGATCGACGCCCTTGCGCTCACGCTCGGCGCCCGCGCCGACGCGAGCGTCGTGCGCACGAGCGAAGCGCGCGCCGACATCACCGCTGAATTCACCACGCACGCGCAAGTGGCGCGCTGGCTGGACGAGCACGCGCTCTCGCAAGACAGCGACACCGTCATGCTGCGCCGCGTGATCGATTCCGGCGGCCGCTCGCGCGCGTTCATCAACGGCACGCCGGCCACGCTCACGCAACTGCGCGAAGTGGGCGAAATGCTCGTCGACATCCACGGCCAGCACGCGCATCAATTGCTGATGCGCCCCGACGCGCAACGCGAACTGTTCGACACGCACGCCGGTCTCGTCGACACAGCGAGCACCGTGAATCGCGCGTGGCGTGCGTATCGCGAGGCCCAGCAGGCCGTAGAAGCCGCGCAAAGCCGCGACCGCGAACTGCAACTGGAACGCGAGCGTCTCGCATGGCAGTTGAGCGAGTTCGATAAGCTCGCGCCGCAGCCGGGCGAATGGGAGGAAGTGAGCGCGGAGCATCATCGGCTCTCGCACTCGGCAAGTCTCATCGACGGCGTGCAAAGCGCGCTGTCCGCATTGTCCGAATCCGACGAAGCCATGATTTCCCAACTCGCAGCCATCATCACGAAGCTGCGCGATCTGGCCGATATCGATCCCGCGTTGAGCGACGTGCTCGCCTCGCTCGAACCCGCCGAGATTCAGTTGCAGGAAGCGTCGTACTCACTTTCGCACTACGCGCAGCGCCTCGAACTCGATCCTGACCGGCTCGCGCAGGTCGAGCGTCGCATGGATCAGCTTCACTCGACGGCGCGCAAGTTCCGCCTTCAGCCCGAAGCGCTGCCCGAGGAACATGAAGCGCGCCGCAGCCAGCTAGCGGAACTCGATGCCGCCGCGGACCTCGACGCGCTCAACGCCGTCGCCGAGAAAGCGAAGGACGCTTATCTCGCGGATGCAAAAGCGCTGTCGAAGGCGCGCGCGAAAGCGGCCAAGACTTTGTCGAAGGCAGTCACCGAAGGCATGCAGGAATTGTCGATGGCGGGCGGCAGCTTCGAAGTCGCGCTCGTGCCGCTCGCGGAAGGCGGCGCAAACGGGCTGGAACAGATCGAGTTTCGCGTAGCGGGCCACGCTGGCGTCGCGTTACGGCCGCTCGCGAAGGTCGCATCGGGCGGCGAACTCGCGCGCATCAGCCTCGCGCTCGCCGTGATCGCGAGCACCGCGAGCCCGACGCCCACGCTGATCTTCGACGAAGTGGATACGGGCATTGGCGGCGGCGTGGCGGAAGTGGTCGGACGGCTCTTGCATCAACTCGGACGCGACCGGCAAGTGCTGTGCGTCACGCACTTGCCGCAAGTCGCGGCGCGCGGCGATCAGCATTTCCAGGTGGCGAAAACTTCCGACGATGCCGGCGGCACGGTCAGCACGGTGACGCCGCTTGACAAGTCGAAACGCATCGAAGAAGTGGCGCGGATGCTTGGAGGAATCGAAATCACGGCGACGACACGCAAGCATGCAAAGGAGATGCTCGCGGCTTGAGGCGCGGGCGAACGAGGCGGCGCAAAAACGCTGCGCCGCCTTCCACCTTACTCGGCAATCGAAAACACGCGTCTCCACAACGCCGTCACCGCTTCCCTTTCGCCCTTTACCGCATCCGGCGCGACGCGCGCCTTCTCCATTCCATCGAGCCGCAGCGTGTGCTGCAGCTTGCGGTAGTGCCGGTACACCGCGCCAATCGTTTCCGCTTCGTCCGCGCTGATCAACCCGCTCTGCGCCGCGATCTTGAGCAAGGTGATATTGCCCGCATTGCGCACGAACTCGCGATGCTCGCGCGAGTGCAGCAACACCCAGTACTGCACGATGAACTCGATATCCACCATCCCGCCGCGATCGTGCTTCAGATCGAACAATTCGCTGCGATTGGGATGCCCCGCCGCCACACGCTCGCGCATCGCGACGATCTCGCGGGCAAGCAATGCCGCATCGCGCTCCATCACCAGCACGTCCGCGCGAATGGCTTCGAATTGCGCGCCGATCTCGGCGTCGGCGGCGCTGTAGCGAGCGCGCGAAAGCGCCTGATGCTCCCAGACCCACGCGGTATTCGCGGCATCGCCTTCACGAATCTGATAGCGGCGAAACGACTCCAGACTCGTCACCAGCAAACCCGATTCGCCGTTCGGCCGTAGACGCAAGTCCACATCGAACAGCGTGCCCGCGCCGGTCGCCGCCGTGAGCCACGTGATGAGACGGCGCGCGAACATCGCGTAAATGTCGGCGGCGCTGTCGTTCGAATCGTCGGGATCGTCGTAGAGAAAGATCAGATCGAGATCGGACGCATAACCCAGTTCCTTGCCGCCGAGCTTTCCATACGCGATGACGGAGAAGCGCGGCGTATCGCGATGCCGCTTCGGAAACTGCCGCCAAACCGTCTGCACGGTTACGTCGAGCACGGCATCGGCGAGTTCGGACAGACGGTCGCTCACATGTTCCACCGACAGATGTCCCGCCAGATCGATCAGCAGGATGCGGAACACTTCGGCCTGATGCGCGTGACGCAGCAAGTCCATCTGATGCTCCGCGTCCTCCGCTGCCGCAAGCCGGGCGAGCAGCGAACGCTTGAACCCGTCCCAGTCGAAGGGGCTGGCAATGGCTTCGTCATCGAGCAATTCGTCCAGCAATTGCGGATGGCGAATGAGATAACCCGCCGCCCAGCGCGAGCCGGACAACACGGACAGCACGCGTTCGAGCGCCGCCGGATATTCAGTCAGAAGCGCGAGATACGCGCCGCGTTTGCCGATGGCTTCGAGCAAGTCGAAAAGCCGCGCGATCACATCGCCGCGACGCGCGGCATCGATCGACTGCACGACTTCGAGCGCGCGCTGCGCGACCACGTCGAAGCGCTCGCGGCTGTGCTCGTTCAGGCTCGCGTAACGCGTGGAGTTCCACACGCCCGTTAGACGCGCGAGCACCGGCGCCGGGTCCGCGAAGCCGAGTTCGGACAGACGGCCGGCGAGTTCTTCCTGCGCGGAATCGTCGGCGAGCGCGCTGCTCCAGATCCACGATGCAGCCGAATCGTCCGACACGCCGCAGCCGTTTTCACCGCCGATCTTGTCGGCGAAGATGGCATCGAACTGTTGTTCGACGAATTCGCGATGTGCATCGAGCTTGTCCATCAACGCGGCGTAGTTCGCAAATCCGAGCGATGACGCGAGCAACGCGCGCTCGTCGTCGGCAACCGGCATGGCATGCGTCTGCGCGTCGTTGCGATACTGCAGCCGATGCTCCACCGTGCGCAGAAACAGATACGCGTCGGTGAGCGAGTCGCACACGTTCTGCGCGATCAGCCCGTGCGCGGCGGCGCGTTCGAGCACCTTGAGCGTCGGACGAATGCGAAAATCCGCCGCCTGTCCGCCGCGAATCAACTGGAAAACCTGCGCGCTGAACTCGATCTCGCGGATACCGCCGCGTCCGAGCTTGATGTCGTCGGCCTTGTCGGGGCGCATGGACGCGCGCCGCCGCGCTTCCTGCCGAATCTGCAGATGCAGCGAGCGAATCGCGGCGATCACGCCGTAGTCGAGGTATCGCCGATAGATGAACGGCGTCGCAATGGCTTCGAGTTGTTTGACGAGACGGCGCGCGGCATCGCTCTTCGTCTCCGAGACGACGCGCCCCTTGATCCACGCGTAGCGTTCCCATTCCCGCCCTTGCACATAGAAATACTCTTCGAGCATGCCGAGACTGCACACGAGCGGACCCGAATCGCCGTTGGGACGCAACCGCATGTCGACGCGAAACACGTAGCCGTCTTGCGTCATCTCCGCGAGCGCGCCGATCACGCGCCGCCCGAGCCGTGTGAAGAATTCCTGCACCGAGAGCGGCGAGCGCTTGCCGCCGGCGGTTTCGCCATCGTCTTCATAAACGAAGATCAGATCGATATCCGACGACGCGTTCAGTTCGCGCCCGCCAAGCTTGCCCATGCCGACGACGCCGAGCGTAAGCCGTTCGCCTTCGGGTGAGCGCGGCTCGCCGAAGAGCGCTTCGAGGTCGGCCGCGAGTACCGCGATGGCGCGCTGGATCGTTACTTCCGCGAGATCCGTCATTGCGCCGGTGACTTCGGCGACATCCGCCGTGCCCGCTAGATCGCGCTCCATCGCCGTGCAGAAAACCTCCATGCGCAAGCGGCGCAACGCCGTCTTGAGCGCGGCTTCATCGAGCGTGCCGGTCTCGACGCACGGCACGCAATGAGCATCGAGGCGCGCTTCGATCCATTGCCGCGTGATCGGCGTCCTTGCCCATTGGGCGACATCGGAGGCTAGTTCCGGACGCGCCGAATAAGCGCGCGACGCGTAGTTGGAATAGCTGGAACTGAGGAGTGTCGCGTCGGTCATGAAAGGGTAGGCTCGCTCGTTGCTTGGTACAGATGCTGATCGTACACGGGCAGCGAAGCGGTTTGAACCGATGGTCCGCGAGGCTTGTCCGAAGCGGCTCCGAGAGACTTTTCCAGAGCGGCGCGGCCAAGCCTTGCCCGCTTTTCCCTGTGTTACATTGCAGCGTCAAACACGCAAAACTACCATATCGCCGACTAGCCGCAGCATGTCCGACAGCAGACGATCCGTCGACCCGACCGAAGTTGGACAAGCCCAGCCCAGCGGCAACGCCGAGCGCGTGCTTTCACGCGTCTTCAAAATCGTTCTCGTGTTCGCGGCCGTGGTGTACTTCGCGGTTGCGGGCATCTATCTCGCGTTGCGCTATATCGTGTTGCCGCAGGTCGATTCGTTCCGGCCGCGCATCGAGCAACTCGTCTCCTCGCGCATTCACGCGCAGCTACATATCGGCCGGATCACGGCGGTCATGGCGGGTTCGCAACCCACCTTTCTGATCGACAATCTGCGTATCGACGCCGCCGACGGATCGCCCGGCGTGGCGGTGCCGCATGCGCGCGCGAGCATTGCGTGGGGCTCGCTGCTGCATCTTCGGCCGAAGCTTGCCGATCTCACCGTCGATGGTCCCGATGTCATCGTCGCGCGCAATGCCAAGGGTGAACTGACCGTGGCGGGCGTGCCTGTTCCCACGCATCGCACGGGTTCTGGCGCGTTCACGAACTGGCTGCTCGGACAAGACCGCATTCGTCTGCGCGACGGCACGCTGCGTTGGCGCGATGCCGAACGCGACGCGCCCGAGGTGGCGTTCAAGCGCCTGCAACTGACCATCCTCAACGACGGCTTGAGGCATCGGCTCGCACTCGATGCACCCGCCGACGGCGACGTGCTGCACGGCCCGCTCGATGTGCGCGCGGACTTTCGCCACGAGCCGTTCACCGCGATGGGCGCGCCCGCGAACTGGACCGGACGTCTCTACGTTTCCACCGGGCCGCTCGACCTGCCGACGCTCGGCCGCTACGTGAAGCTGCCTTTTCAGATCTACGATGGCCGCGTCGAAAACCGTATCTGGGTGGACTTCGCGCGCGGCCAGTTGCAAAAGGCAGGCGGCGATCTGAACGGCGGCAACGTCGCGCTGCGCGTGCGCGCCACCCAGCCGCGCCTCGAATTGCCGATTGCGCGCTTCGACTGGACCATCGACAAGAACGACACGGCCTACACGCTGAATCTGTCCGACATCCATGCCGAACTCGGTCAGCCCGCGCTCTCGGACGGCACGCCGGTCGCGCGTCTTCTGGCGGCGCATACGCTCACGGGCACGTACCGGCCGGCATCGGTTGGCAAGGGATTGATGTTTCGCGTCGCGGGCGATCACGTCGATCTCGGCATCCTCGCGGACTTCGTGCGGGCGCTGCCCGTGCCGCCGCGCGTGCTCAACGAACTCGTGCGCTTCAATCCGCGCGGGCAGATTGCGAACTACTCGATCTACACGGAGCGCGCGGCGCCGCGCAATGAAGAAGAGGTAAAGCAGCAGCACGAAAAAGGCGACGCCAAGCTCTTGCACTTCACGCTCAAGGCCGACTTGCAGGGCATCAGCGTGCAGGCGCAGGAACCGCCGCCGGGACTTACCGTGAACAACCATCCGCGTGCGGGCATTCCGGGCATCGAAAACCTGTGGGGTCATGTCGATGCCAACGAGGCGCAAGGCGCTATCGACATCGATACGAAAAATGCGGCCATCACCATTCCCGGCGCGTTCGATGATCCGCGTCTGACCTTCGATACGCTGCAAGGCCACGCAACCTGGACCGTCGCCGATGAAATCGCGCCCGGCGAATTGCGCCGCGCATTCACCATTCACCTCGACACGCTGCGTGTGAAGAACGCCGATGCCGAAGGCGACGTCACCGCTTCATATTGGAATCAAGGCCACGGGCGCGGCAATCTCGATCTCAAGGCGAAAATCGCGCACATGCAGGTCACAAGGCTCGTGCGCTATCTGCCGACGAGTCTCAACGAACGCGTGCGCGTCTATCTCGGGCATGCGCTGCAAGCGGGCGTGGCGCGCAACAGCGTGCTCGAAGTGCATGGCGACCTCACCAAGTTCCCGTATGCAAAGGCGCCGGACGCGGGCGTGTTTCGCATCGAGGCGCCGTTCACCGGCGGCCGTTTCGATCCGACGCCGTTCCCGCCGCGCAAACTCGCCAACGGCATGCCGAGCATCTGGCCGGGTTTTGACGGGATCGACGGCACGTTCAAGCTCGCGCAAAACAAACTGCGCTTCGATGTCGAGCGCGGACATTATCGTGGCGTGAAGGTATCGAATCTGAGCGGGCGAATCGACGATACCGGCGACCGCGAATCGAAACTGTGGATTGACGGGCAAGCACGCGGACCGCTCTCGGACATGCTTCAGTATGTCGACGACAGTTCGCTCGGCCTGATGGCCAAGCACGCCACGCGCAAGCTGCAAGCTAAAGGCGATGCCGCGCTCGCGCTTACGCTCGGCATTCCGCGATTCCGGCCGCCGCCGCCCGCGCCGCCGCTTCGCACCGAATACAAAGGCTCGCTCACGTTCGCGGACAACGAAGTCGCTTATGGCAATCTGCCGCCGCTCGAACATCTTCGCGGCAAGGCGAATTTCGCGGCGAAGACCGTGACGCTCGACGGACTGAACGCGCAACTGCTCGGCGGCGACGTGCGCGCGAAAGGCGGCGTGCAACCGGACGGCAGCTACACGTTCGATGTGAACGGGCGCATCGGCGCGGACGCGGCACAGCGTCTGAACACGCGCATCACGCCGCAGGTCGCGCAGTTCCTGAAGCGCATCGACGGTTCCGCGCCGTATCAGGCGCACGTGCATGGCGTGAAGAACGCGTTGCCCGTCGTGCAGGCGAGTTCGGATCTGACGGGCATCGGCTTCGATCTGCCCGCGCCGTTCGGCAAGGCAAAGGGCACGCCCATGCCGTTCGCGTTCACCTTTCAGCCCGCGCCTGGCGGGCCTTCGGATCTGCATGACGCGCAACTCACGTTCGGGCCCGTGCAGGCGCATTACTCGCTGCAGCAAATCGGCCGCGCGCAGGTCACGGTCGATCCGCAGAACCCCGCCGAGCCGATGAACATGCGCGCCCGGCTGAAGGTTGCGCGCGGCGCCATCGCCGTGAACAAGCCGGCGGCGTTGCCCGCCGAAGGCGTGTCGGCATCCGTCGATATGGACACGCTCGATGCCGACGCGTGGCGCAAATTCATCGCCGATATCAACGCATCCGCGAGCGCTTTACCCGTGGACGATACAGCCGCGCCCGCCTCGCCACCGATGAACGATATGGTCAGGCAGTTCATCCCGACGCGTGCCGACATCCACTTCACCACGCTCAAGCTGCTCGACCGCCGCTGGGACAACGTGCGGATCGGCGCGAACGAAGAGCCGGCGAATCGCAAATGGCAGGCGAACGTGGCGTCGAATCAGGTGACGGGCACGCTCGCGTTCACGCCGGGCGCGCTCAAGGGAAATCCGGGCGCATTGCAGGCGCGCCTCGACAAAGTGGTCATTCCCGAGAAGATAGCGGCGACGAACGCGCCGGACGAACGCATCGTGAGCAAGCCGCCGCGCAACATGCCCGCGATCGATCTCATCGTGAACGAGCTCGTATATCGCGAGCACGATCTCGGCCGGCTTCAGGTCGATGCGCATAACGAAGTCGTCGCCGATCAACCCGTCTGGACGCTCGACAAGCTCGAACTCGCGAACCCCGACGCCACGCTCACCGCAAACGCGACGTGGCGCACGCTGCCGGGCGGCGTGGTCTCGACCGCTGTGAAACCCGCGAACGACGACACCCTTCCGCGCCGCACGGCACTCGACTTCAAGCTCGACGTGGACGACGCCGGTCAGTTGATCGACCGCTTCGGTCTGCCGCGCACGGTCAATCACGGCGCGGGCACGGTGTCCGGTCACGCGGCGTGGAACGGCGGCCCGACGACAGTCGATCCAAATTCGCTCGATGGCAACGTCGCTGTCGATTTGCGTCACGGCCAAATTCTGCGCGCGCCCGGCGCCGCGAAATGGCTCGGCATCTTCAGCTTGCGCAGCCTTGCGAATCTGCTCACGCTGCATTTTCAGGATGTCGTCGGCAAGGGACTGCCGTTCGAGAAAGTCACGGGCGACGCGCATATCGAACAGGGCATCGCGAGGACGGACGATCTGGTGATGATCACATCGCCCGCGCGCGTGCAGATGCAAGGGCTCGTCGACCTGCCGCAACGCACGCAGGATTTGCACGTTAAGGTCATACCGACCGTCGGCGCGGGCGCGGTCGCAATCGGCGCGGCGGTCATCAATCCGCTGCTCGGTCTGGGCGCGCTGGCCGCCGATCTCGCATTGTCGAAGTCCATTCAGAAGGCGTTCGAACTCGACTATTCGATCACCGGTCCCTGGTCCAAACCCGTCGTTCAGCGCCTGCGGGGCGATCAGGGTAAGATCGAAACACCTGCCGCCGCCGCTGTCCCTGCTGCCGTACCAGCAGTCGCTCCGTGAAGGCGGCACGGTTCCGCCCTATTTTCGTCACCTTTTTTGGCAAACGCGCACAAAAATATGAACGATAAATCGAGCGAAAGCGCGACTTTCCGCGTCGCCGCGCTGCAGATGGTCAGCGCGCCGGACCGCGATCGCAACCTGACCGAGGCCGGCCGGCTGATCGCGGAAGCCGCGCGTGAAGGCGCCCAACTCGTGCTCCTGCCCGAATACTTCTGCTACATGGGCTTCAAGGACACCGACAAACTCGCCATTCGCGAGACGCCGGGCGCGGGTCCGATCCAGCAATTCTTGTCCGATGCAGCGCGCGAGCATCGCGTGTGGGTGATCGGCGGGACTTTGCCGTTGCAGTCGGCGGAGCCGGATCGCGTGCTGAACACCACGCTCGTGTTCGACCCCGCCGGCAAGCAGGTTGGGCGCTACGACAAGATTCACCTCTTCAATTTCGAGAAAGGCGAGGAATCGTTCGACGAAGCGCGCACCATCTGCCCCGGCAGTGAAGTGCGGACTTTTGACGCGCCATTCGGACGAGTCGGCCTTTCGGTGTGCTACGACCTGCGATTCCCGGAGCTGTATCGAAAAATGGGCGACTGCGCGTTGATGGTCGTCCCCTCCGCGTTCACCTACACGACCGGCAAGGCACATTGGGAAATCTTGCTACGCGCCCGCGCCATTGAAAACCAGTGCTACGTCCTCGCCGCGGCACAAGGCGGCAAACATGAAAACGGCCGGCGCACTTTCGGCCACAGCATCCTGATCGACCCTTGGGGCGAAATCATCGACGTGCGCGACGAAGGCGCGGGCGTCGTGGCCGGCCAGATCGATCCGGCGCGCATCGCGTCAGTGCGACAGAGCTTGCCGGCGTATCGGCATCGCGTGATCGGCTGAGACGCGCGCGCCAAGTATCTTGAAAATAGGTTTTCCGACGGTCTTGAAAGCGCGATTTTTTCTCCGCACATGACCGAACCCCGTCAGCCATTAGAATGGTCTGAAATATCACCGAACTCGCAACAGGCACCGCATGAACATCATCGAACCCGGCATTAGGAATCTGGTCACGGCGAAGGACGTTTTGCTTACGCCGTATGGCCTCGACGAGGGGCTTATCACGCGTACGCTTGCGGAAATTTTCACGCATCGCGTCGATTACGCCGACCTCTATTTCCAGTCCACGCGCAGCGAAGCGTGGAGTCTGGAAGAAGGCATCGTCAAATCGGG
Organism: Caballeronia sp. GAWG2-1; assembly: GCF_023631405.1. Classification (NCBI taxonomy): domain Bacteria; kingdom Pseudomonadati; phylum Pseudomonadota; class Betaproteobacteria; order Burkholderiales; family Burkholderiaceae; genus Caballeronia; species Caballeronia sp. GAWG2-1. The sequence goes on along the minus strand of NZ_JALQDD010000003.1, from coordinate 105,125 downwards.
CAGCTTCAGCATCGATCAGGGCGTCGGCGTGCGCGCCGTTTCGGGCGAGCGCACGGCTTTCGCCTATTCCGACGATCTCTCGCCCGAATCGATTCGCCAGGCGGCGCACGCAACACGCGCGATCGCCAAGGCGGGCGGCGGCAAGCACAAAATCAAGTCGGCGAGCACGCTCACGGGCGTGTCGGGGCGCGATCTGTATTTGCCCGCCGATCCGCTGCATTCGCTCGATTCTGACGCGAAGGTGAAGCTGCTGGAGCGCGTCGAGCAGATGGCGCGCGGCCGCGATCCGCGCATCACGCAAGTCATGGCCGGGCTCGCCGGTGAATACGACGTCGTGCTGGTGGCGCGCAGCGACGGCGCGCTCGCCGCCGACGTGCGACCGCTCGTGCGCGTATCGGTCACGGTGATCGCCGAGCAAAACGGACGCCGCGAGATCGGCACGGGCGGCGGTGGCGGACGCTTCGACTACGGCTATTTCACCGACGACATCCTGAACCGCTACGTCGACGACGCGGTGCACGCGGCGCTGGTGAACCTGGAAGCGCGTCCGGCTCCCGCAGGCGCCATGACCGTCGTGCTCGGGCCGGGCTGGCCGGGCGTGCTCTTGCACGAAGCGATCGGGCACGGGCTGGAAGGCGACTTCAACCGTAAGGGATCGTCGGCGTTCGCGGGTCGTATCGGCGAACAGGTCGCGGCGAAGGGCGTGACCGTGGTCGATGACGGCACGCTGCCGAATCGGCGCGGCTCGCTCAACATCGACGACGAAGGCAATCCGACGCAGTGCACGACGCTGATCGAGGACGGCATTCTCAAGGGCTACATTCAGGATTCGCTCAACGCGCGTTTGATGAAGATGCCCGTAACGGGCAACGCGCGCCGCGAATCCTACGCCGCCCTGCCGATGCCGCGCATGACCAACACGTACATGCTCAACGGCGACAAGGACCCGAAGGAGATTCTGGCTTCGGTGAAGAAAGGCTTGTACGCGGTGAATTTCGGCGGCGGTCAGGTAGATATCACCAACGGCAAGTTCGTGTTTTCGGCGTCCGAGGCGTACATGATCGAGGACGGCAAGATCACGTATCCGGTGAAGGGCGCGACCTTGATCGGCAGCGGACCGGAATCGCTCAAATACGTGACGATGATCGGTAACGACATGTCGCTGGATACGGGCGTCGGCGTGTGCGGCAAGGAAGGCCAGAGCGTGCCGGTGGGCGTTGGGCAACCGACGTTGCGCATCGAAAAAATGACGGTGGGCGGCACGGTTTAATGTTTTCGATGCGGGCTTTCCGCGTCGCTTCGGGCTGGGTTTGCGATTGCACGGGCCGGCGATGCGGGAATCCCGCGTTCTTCGATTGGAAGGCTTGCCAGCGCCGCGTGTTTGCGGTTATAAAAGCAGCTACCTGATTTTTTGCGACAGACTTTTCTCTCTTAAGCCATGACCGCCAAGTTTTATTTTTATTTCTTTTGGCATCTCAAGCCGCTGGCGGATGGAGAGGGGTCGTTGCAAGTACGGTAAGTACGCAAAACCAAATTCCCGAAAAACCGCCAGCGAGTCTGGCGGTTTTTTTTCGCCCTTCACACGTTGGTTTTGATTGAAAGAGACGCAGGAGAAAAGAAATGCCCCCGCACAATACCGACGATGTCCGCATTCGTGAGCTGAAAGAACTGACGCCTCCCGCGCATCTAATCCGCGAATTCCCTTGCGCCGAACCCGTGTCGGAACTGATCTACAACGCGCGCAAGTCGATGCATCGCATACTGCACGGAATGGATGATCGCTTGATCGTGATCGTCGGACCGTGCTCCATTCACGATCCCAAGGCGGCGATGGAATATGCGGGACGACTGATCGAGCAGCGTAAGCGCTTCGCGGGCGAATTGGAAATCGTGATGCGCGTGTACTTCGAAAAGCCGCGTACCACGGTGGGCTGGAAGGGGCTGATCAACGATCCGTACATGGATAACAGCTTCAAGATCAATGATGGATTGCGGGCTGCGCGAGAATTGCTCATGCATATCAACGAGCTTGGTTTGCCGGCCGGCACCGAGTATCTGGATATGATTAGTCCGCAGTACATTGCGGACCTGATTTCGTGGGGCGCGATTGGGGCGCGGACTACCGAATCTCAGGTTCACCGTGAGCTTGCATCGGGATTGTCTTGTCCGGTGGGCTTTAAAAATGGCACGGATGGAAACGTCAAGATTGCCGTCGATGCTATCAAGGCCGCTTCGCAGCCGCATCATTTCCTGTCGGTCACGAAGGGCGGACATTCGGCGATCGTTTCCACCGCCGGCAACGAGGATTGCCATATCATTTTACGCGGCGGTAAATCGCCGAATTTCGATGCCGCTAGTGTCGATGCGGCTTGCAGCGATATCGGCAAGGCGGGATTAGCGGCGCGCTTGATGATCGATGCCAGTCACGCGAATAGCTCGAAGAAACACGAGAATCAGATTCCGGTTTGCGAGGATATTGGCAAGCAACTCGCTTCCGGCGATGAGCGAATTATCGGCGTGATGATTGAATCGCATCTGGTTGGCGGCCGGCAAGACCTCAAGCCGGGATGCGAGCTGACTTACGGACAAAGCGTGACGGATGCTTGCATCGGCTGGGATGAGAGCGTGACTGTACTCGAAGGATTGGCAGCGTCGGTTAAGCAGCGGCGCATTGCGCGAGGCGGCGGTAATTAAGATATAGACAGCGGCCGCTAATTCAGCGGCCGCTGTCTATTCGTTCACGGTTAATCAGTTGCCGCGTCGCGCTGATGCTTCCACAAAATATCGTTCTGGCCATCCGCGCGATTCAAAACCCGCGCCAGTACAAAAAGCAAATCCGACAGCCGATTGACATACCGCCTCGGCGCTTCATTTACTCCGGCTTCATCGATTTTCCCCAGCGCCACGATCGACCGCTCCGCTCTTCGGCATACCGTCCGCGCCACATGCGCCACTGCCGCCGCTCTCGATCCGCCAGGCAGAATGAATTCAGCCAACGGCGGCAACGTCCCGTTGTATTCCGCGAGCCAGTCATCGAGCTGCGCCAAATGCGATTCCTCGATCATCGAATGCCCGGGAATCGATAACTCGCCGCCTAAATCGAAGAGATCGTGCTGAATCGTCGTCAACGCATCGCGCACGTCCGTTGGCAGCGGTTCGCATAGCAATACGCCCAAAGTCGAATTCAATTCATCGACATCGCCGATTGCGGCAATCCGCGCATCGTCCTTGGAAACGCGACGGCCGTCGCCGAGCCCAGTGGTGCCATCGTCGCCGGTACGGGTGGCGATCTTGCTCAGACGGTTGCCCATCGTTTTCTCCTTGCTCGTTGATTCATCGCTCGAAACGCGCGTTCACGCTTTGAACCGCGCCGAAACTCCGACCCATTATAGGCACGCGGTCCCACGGTTTTACCCGCCTGCCGCCCTCCATCTCATCGGCGTAAAATGAGATGGAAGTCGTGAAGCAAGCACTCGACCACGCCGAGCGCGGCAGCCCAACGAGCGCGACGATTAAGCACCGGCGCGCAAAACGCAACGTGCTCGATCCGTCGCCTGAAGCGTTTAGTGGCACGAGTAAGCAACACGCGACGAATCCGCCGCGAAAATCGACCGAACAATCGCAGCGCCCAAGCTGCCCCGGAGACACCGTGAACCACCCCGCCGAAGCCGCACGAACCGCCTTCCGCCGCCCGTTCCCCGCCGCCCTGCTCGATGCGCTGCGCTCAAGATTCGCGGAGCGTGTCTCCACCGCCCAGGCGGTGCGCGAGCACCACGGCCGCGACGAATCCCCGTTCGACCCGCAACTGCCCGACGCCGTCGTCTTCGCGCGCAGCACAGATGACGTGCAGGCCATCGTCAGACTTTGCGCCGAACACGACACGCCGATCATCCCTTACGGCAACGGCTCGTCGCTCGAAGGGCATCTGCTGGCAGTGCAAGGCGGCGTTTCCATCGACTTGTCGGAGATGAAAAACGTCATCTCGATCAACGCCGAAGACCTCACGGTCACCGTCGAACCCGGCATTTCGCGCAAGCAACTGAACGAAGCGCTGAAAGACACCGGCCTCTTCTTCCCGATCGATCCCGGCGCGGACGCGAGCATCGGCGGCATGTCGGCAACGCGCGCTTCCGGCACCAACGCCGTGCGCTACGGCACGATGCGCGAAAACGTGCTCGGCCTCACGGTGGTTACCGCCGATGGCCGAGTCATCAAAACCGGCACGCGCGCGCGCAAATCGTCGGCGGGATACGACCTGACGCGTCTTTTCGTCGGCTCGGAAGGCACGCTCGGCGTCATCACCGAAATCACCGTGCGGCTTTATCCGCAGCCCGAAGCCATTTCCGCCGCCATCTGCGCTTTCCCGTCGATGGGCGATGCGGTACGCGCCGTCATCGAAACCATTCAGATGGGCGTGCCGATTGCGCGCGTCGAATTCGTCGATTCGCTCGCCGTGCGCGCAATCAATCGTCATTCGAATCTGACGCTCGCCGAATCGCCGACGCTGTTCTTCGAATTTCACGGCACGGAAGCGGGCGTCAAGGAGCAAGCACAAACGGTGCAGGACATCGCCGCCGAGAACGCCGGCACCGGTTTCGAATGGGCGACCCGTCCCGAAGACCGCAGCCGTCTTTGGAACGCGCGCCACAACGCCTACTTCGCGATGCTGCAACTGAAACCCGGCTGCCGCGCCGTCACCACGGATGTCTGCGTGCCGATCTCGCGTCTCGCGGAATGCGTCGAGGAAACGGAAAAAGACCTGGTGGATTCGCCGCTTCCCTGCCCAATCGTCGGCCATGTCGGCGACGGCAACTTCCACGTCGCCATGCTGCTCGATCCGGCCAAGCCCGAGGAACTAGCGGAAGCCGAACGGCTGAATCACCGCATCGTCGAACGCGCGCTGATGGTCGGCGGCACCTGCACGGGCGAACACGGCGTCGGCTTGCACAAGATGGGCTTCATGATCGAGGAGCACGGCGAGGACGCCATCGCCGTGATGCGCTCGATCAAACACGCGCTCGACCCGAAAAACCTCATGAATCCGGGCAAGATCTTCGCGTTCGAGCAGTAATCGCGCGGTTTGCGCTTCATTTTGCGCACACGGCGACGGCAATGGACGCTGTCGCCGCAAGCGGGCAAGATGGACCGCGGTAACCCAATCATTCGTCGACGAAGAGCATCTGCGTCGATCAAACCGAACGAAGCGCCGCCGAGCGCCCGGAGGAGACATGAACGCACCCGACGAGCTCAAGACCGCACTCGTGACCGACACTTCGCCGAATCTGCCGCATGCGGACGCGCCGCGGTTCTCCGAGGAACAACTCGCGGCGCGTCAGCGCGATGTCGTGCAGGCGCTGATGGCCGTGCTGCCCACGCATTGCCTCCTGTTTCGCGAGGAAGACACGGCGCCATACGAGTGCGACGGTCTCGCGGCGTATCGCCGTCTGCCGCTTGCGGTCGCATTGCCGGAAACCGAAGCGCAGGTGCAGCGCGTCGTGCAGATCTGCGCGCGCCTCGACGTGCCGATCGTGCCGCGCGGCGCGGGCACGGGGCTCTCGGGCGGCGCGATGCCGATCCGTCATGGCATCGTGTTGTCGCTTGCGCGCTTTCGCAAGATCATCGAAGTCGATCCGTACGCGCGCACCGCGACGGTTCAGCCGGGCGTGCGCAATCTCGCCATATCGGAGGCCGCCGCCCCTTACGGGCTCTACTACGCGCCGGACCCTTCGTCGCAGATCGCGTGCACTATCGGCGGCAACGTCTCCGAAAATTCGGGCGGCGTGCATTGCCTGAAATACGGCCTTACCGTGCATAACGTGCTGCGCGTGCGCGCCGTCACCATGGACGGCGATGCCGTCGAATTCGGCTCGCTCGGACCCGACGCGCCCGGCCTCGATCTGCTCGCCGTGCTGATCGGCAGCGAAGGCATGTTCGCCATCGTCACCGAGATCACCGTCAAGCTGATCCCGAAGCCGCAGACGGCGCAAGTCATCATGGCGAGTTTCGACGACGTGGTCAAAGGCGGCAACGCGGTCGCGGCGATCATCGCGGCAGGCATCATCCCGGCCGGCCTCGAAATGATGGACAAGCCCGCGACGCGCGCCGTCGAGCAATTCGTCAACGCTGGCTACGACCTGGACGCCGCCGCCATCCTGCTGTGCGAATCCGATGGCACGCACGACGAAGTCGCCGAGGAAATCGTCCGCATGACGGCGGTGCTGCGCGAGTTCGGCGCATCGCGCATCCAGATTTCGCGCACGGAAAGCGAGCGGCTCAAGTTCTGGTCGGGCCGCAAGAACGCCTTTCCCGCCGCCGGCCGCATGTCGCCCGACTATTACTGCATGGACGGCACGGTGCCGCGCCGCTCCATCGGGCCGCTGCTCAAGCGGATCGAAGAGATGGAACAGAAGTACGCGCTTCGCTGCATCAACGTGTTCCATGCGGGCGACGGCAACATGCACCCGCTCATTCTCTTCAATGGCAACGATCTCGACGAATGGCATCGCGCGGAGGCGTTCGGCAGCGATATCCTCGAAACCTGCGTGGAACTGGGCGGCACGGTGACGGGCGAACACGGCGTGGGCATCGAGAAGATCAATTCGATGTGCGTGCAGTTCTCGCCCGAGGAGCGCGACGCCTTTCACGCGGTCAAGCGCGCGTTCGATCCGCCCGGCCTGCTCAATCCCGACAAGGGCATTCCCACGCGCGCGCGCTGCGCCGAATACGGGAAGATGCACATTCGCGGCGGGCTTTTGCCGCACCCGGAGATTCCGCGCTTTTGACGAGTGCGCGATCCCGCTATCCACGTTTGTCCGACTGTGGCTGCGTTAAGCGCCCGGTACAATCGACCGGACGAGACGGAATAGAAAAAGCATCAATCAAGCGGGACACCCATGGAACAGGACGACATCGTCGCCGGCTGGTCGGAGCGGATCGCGCACGCCACCGAGACCGGCACGCCGCTGCGCATTCGCGGCGGCGGGACGAAGGACTGGTACGGACAGACGCTCCAAGGGGAGATTCTCGACACGCGCGCGCATCGCGGCATCGTCGAATACGATCCGGCGGAACTCGTGATCACCGCGAAGAGCGGCACGCCGCTCGCGGAAATCGAAGCTGCGCTCAGGGAGCACGGGCAGATGCTGCCCTTCGAGCCGCCGCACTTCGGCCGCAACGCGACCTTCGGCGGCTGCATCGCGGCGGGACTTGCCGGCCCGCGTCGCGCATGGACCGGCGCGCCGCGCGATTTCGTGCTCGGCGCGGTGGTGATGAACGGGCACGGAAAAGTGCTGCACTTCGGCGGCCAAGTGGTGAAAAACGTGGCGGGCTATGACGTCGCGCGCTTGCTCGCGGGCTCGCTCGGCACGCTCGGCCTCATGCTGCAACTGTCGATCAAGGTGCTGCCCCGCCCCGTCGCCGAAGCCACGCTCAAATTCGACATGCATGCAACGGACGGCGTGCGCAAGCTCAACGAATGGGGCGGTCATCCCTTGCCGATCACCGGCAGCGCGTGGCGCGACGGCACGCTCGCGCTACGTCTCGCGGGCGCGGAAGCTGCTGTTAAATCCGCGCGCAACACGCTCGGCGGCGAGGTGGTCGACGCCGTCGAAGCCGACCGTTTCTGGATCGGCATGCGCGAGCAGACCGATCCGTTCTTCGCGGTCATTCAGCCGCGCTCGGCGCTTTGGCGGCTCGCGTTGCCGTCCATTGCGGAGCCGCTGCATTTGCCGGGCGCGCAACTCATGGAATGGGGCGGTGCGCAGCGCTGGTGGATCACGGACACCGACCCGCAGACCGTGCGTATCAGCGCGAAGCAAGCCGGCGGGCACGCGACCATCTTCCGCGCCGGTTCCGCGTATGACCGCAATGCGGGCGTGTTCACGCCGTTGCCCGCGCCGCTGATGAAAATCCATCGCGGGCTGAAGGCGGCGTTCGATCCGGCGCGCGTGTTCAATCGCGCCCGGCTGTACCCCGATTTCTAGGCGCCTCGATGCAAACCAATCTCGCCGATTTCATCCGCGGCACGGCCGATGGCGACGAAGCCGACGCCATCCTGCGCAAATGCGTCCATTGCGGCTTTTGCACGGCGACTTGCCCGACCTATCAAATTCTCGGCGACGAACTCGACGGACCGCGCGGGCGCATCTATTTGATGAAGCAGATGTTCGAAGGCGCGCCGGTCACGCGCAGCACGCAACTGCATCTGGATCGCTGCCTCACCTGCCGCAATTGCGAGAGCACGTGTCCGTCGGGCGTGCAGTACGGACGGCTCGTGGAGATCGGCCGCAAGGTGGTCGAAGAGAAAGTCGAGCGCCCCATGCGCCAGCGTTTGCAGCGGCGCTTGCTGGCGAGCTTTCTGCCGAACAGCACGCTCTTCACGCCGGCGATGAAACTCGGCCAGCAGTTTCGCGGCATCCTGCCACGCAATCTGCGCGCGAAGATTCCCGTCCCGGAGAAGCCGCTCGCCGCGCCCACGCGCAAACACGAGCGCAAGATGCTGATGCTTTCCGGCTGCGTGCAACCGGCCATGATGCCCAACGTCAACACGGCGACCGCACGCGTATTCGACGCGCTCGGCATCGAGATCGTCACCGCGCCGGATGCGGGCTGCTGCGGCGCGATCCGCCTGCATCTCGGCTACAACGACGAAGCGCTCGACGACGTGCGCAACAATATCGACGCATGGTGGCCGTATGTGGAGAACGGCGTCGAGGCAATCGTGATGAACGCGTCGGGTTGCGGCGCGACGGTTAAGGAATACGCGCACCTCTTGCGCGACGATCCGGTCTACGCGGACAAGGCGGCGCGCATCGTCGAGCTTACGCGCGACCTCGCCGAAATCCTGCCGATGTACGAGGAAGAACTCATCGCGCTGGCAAGACGCCGCAGCGTGCATACGGTCGCCTACCATCCGCCGTGTACCTTGCAGCACGGGCAGCAGATTCGCGGACGCGTCGAGCATCTGCTGACCGCGCTCGGGCTCGAAGTGCGTTTGCCCGCGGATAGCCATCTCTGCTGCGGATCGGCGGGCACGTATTCGGTGCTGCAGCCAAAGCTTTCGTACACGCTGCGCAATCAAAAGCTCGACCGGCTGGAAAAGACCGAGCCGCAGATGATCGTGTCGGCGAATGTCGGGTGTATCGCGCATCTGCAAAGCGGCACGTCCACGCCCGTCGCGCACTGGATTCAGTTGCTCGAGCATCTGCTTTACGGTTGAGCGCTTCGTATAATGGCTGGATTGCTTTTCAGGCGGCCAGCATGTCTATCGCTCAACATCTAAAAGAAGTCCGGCAGCGTATTGCGAAGGCCGCGGCGGACGCCTCGCGCGACGCCGCGTCCGTGCAGCTTCTCGCCGTCTCCAAGACCTTTCCCGCCGAAGACGTGCGCGCCGCGTTCATTGCCGGCCAGCGCGCGTTCGGCGAAAACTACGTGCAGGAAGGCATCGCGAAGATTGCCACGCTCGCCGACTTACGCAGCGACATCGAGTGGCACTTCATCGGGCCGCTGCAATCGAACAAGACCAAGCTCGTCGCCGAGCAGTTCGACTGGGTGCATTCCATCGACCGGCTGAAGATTGCCGAGCGGCTGTCCGCGCAACGGCCCGAAGGCACGCCCGCGCTCAATGTCTGCGTGCAGGTCAACGTGAGCGGCGAGGCTTCGAAGAGCGGCGTGGAACCGGCAGAAGCCGCCGCGCTCGCGCATGCGGTCGCGGCGCTCCCCGCCCTGCGCTTGCGTGGCCTGATGGCCGTTCCCGAAGCCGCCGACACACTCGACGCGCAACGCGAGCCGCACGCGCGCCTTCGCGAACTCATGAACAAGCTTCGCGCAGACGGTCTCGATCTCGACACGCTTTCCATGGGCATGTCCGCCGACCTCGAAGCCGCCGTGCTCGAAGGCGCGACCATGGTGCGCATTGGCACCGCGATCTTCGGCGCGCGCGACTATTCGCATTGATTTCACTCTCGACTACTTCACCATGAAAATTGCATTCATCGGCGGCGGCAACATGGCTGCCGCGCTCATCGGCGGTCTGGTCAAGCGCGGCGTCGCGCCGGCGGATATCTATGCCGTCGATATCAACGACGAAGCGCGCGAACGCACCGCGAAGCAGTTCGGCATTGCGACGGGCGCGGCCATCGACGAGAAACTCGCGGCCTACGACGCGATCCTGCTGGCCGTGAAGCCGCAAGTGCTCAAGAGCGTGGCCGAATCGCTCGCGCCGCATCTGTCGAAGCAAACCATCATCAGCATCGCGGCGGGCATTCGCGCGACGGATCTATCGCGCTGGCTGAACGGCTATACGCAGATCGTGCGGACCATGCCGAATACGCCCGCGCTGATCGGCATGGGCGTGACCGGACTCGCCGCGCTGCCGGGCGTGAGCGACGACGCGAAGGCGCTGGCATCGCAAGTTCTGGAAGCGGTGGGCTCCTCCGTCTGGTTCGACGACGAAGCGAAACTCGATGCCGTCACCGCTATTTCCGGCAGCGGTCCGGCCTACGTGTTCTACTTCATCGAAGCGATGCAGGAAGCCGCGCGCGCACTCGGCCTTGACGAAGCCCAGGGCCGCGAACTCGCGGTGGCGACCTTCACCGGCGCGGCACAGCTTGCCGCGCAATCGGGCGAAGCGGCGAGCGTGCTGCGCGAACGGGTGACATCGAAAGGCGGCACGACGGCGGCGGCGCTGGCATCGTTCGAGGCTGAAGGTGTGAAGGACGCCATCGTGCGTGGCGCGCTTGCGGCGCAGGCGCGCGCGAAGGAGATGGGTGACGAGTTGGGCGGCTTGTGAAAACGTGAATCGTGCGCGGTGCGCTGGCAACTCGCATGCGCACAAAAGGAACTGGCGGCACGGCAACACGTGAATCGTGCGCGGCGCGCGGGCTTCGCACCCGCGCATTGAAGGATTCGCTCGCGCTCACCGCCGCCGCGCGAGCTCGCTCAACCGATATTGAGCACGCCATCGCGCTCGTTCAAATGAGCATGCAGCGGATCACCCTTGGCGATGGCAAGCACATTCGGTTCGACCGAATAAAACGTCTCGTAGCCAACGCCTCTCAGATAGTCGCGAATATCGTTCTCGCTGCCCTTGATCCATTCGACCAAAAGCGCAGGCTTGCATCGAAGCAAGGTCTCGCGCGCGCCTCTCAACACATCCATTTCCATGCCTTCGACGTCGATCTTCAGAAGATCGACGCGTTCGAGCTTCAGGGAATCGATACTGATCATCGGCACCGTCGTGCTTGCGGCGGCATCGTAAGAGATAGCCTGGCCGATGAACTCGGTGTGCTCACGCGGCCTGATTTCCAGACTGCCGAAGCTCGCCGAAGAGAAGTAATCCGGTTGCGGAATGCCGATCTCGCCCACGGACTCACCCAATGCAGCCAGCCTGGCCCGCGCATTGAGGCAGTTGTTGAGCGCGAGATTGCCGGCCAGCGCGTAGTAGATGATCTCCTGCGCCTCGAAACTCAGCACGCGTCCCCAGCCGTTCATGTGACGCGCCCATTCCACGGAATGCACGCCGATATTCGCGCCGCCGTCTATGGCGAATACGCCGTCACCGAAATAACGACGACGCAGCGCGAGAAGAGAGAGCACGAACTGCACTTCTTGCGGATCGAAGCTGGACTTGCTGAGGATCTGATGCCCGACGCCGTAGGTGTAGTTCGATACGGTGTTCTGCACGGCGTTGAAGTCGTTGCGATTGACGATCAGCGTGCCATGGTTTGACGCGGCCAGAATGAAGGCGATGGGGCGCTCGATGTGACTCATGCGGTTTTAAGCGTGTAAGTAAATCCGCAAGAGTCTAGCCATTGGACGGCTTCGCGCAATCAGTCGATGGCCCGAAAACTGTCATAAAGATGCGTCGGCAAGATTAACGGCGCATCAAGCCAGCGCGTAATGCAGCGCAATTCCCACGAACAACATGCCGCCGAGCCAGTTGTTATGTTTGAACGCAGCGAAACATCCCATGCGGTCGCGCTCGCGAATCAGCGCGTAGTGATAGACGGCGCATGCCGCGGCGGCAAGCCAGCCGAGCCAGTACGCCCAGCCAAAGCCAAGCGCCACGCCTATGCCCACATAGATGGCGAGCGTCACGGCATAGCAAAGCATGACGGCGAACACGTCGTATCGCCCGAAAGTGAGCGCCGATGTACGGATGCCTATCTTGATGTCGTCGTCGCGATCGACCATGGCGTATTCGGTGTCGTAGGCCACCGACCAGAACACGTTGGCCGCGAGCATGATCCACGCGAGCGTGGGCACGTGATTCTGCACGGCGGCAAACGCCATGGGAATGCCGAAGCCGAACGCAATGCCGAGATACGCCTGCGGTATGGCGAAGAATCGCTTGGTGAAGGGATAGCTGCCCGCGACGAACAGCGCGAACACCGACAGTTCTTTCGTGAGTGTGTTGAGCGGCAGTATCAGCAAAAACGCAAGGAGCGATAAAGCCGCCGCGAGCGCCACCGCTTCCCATGCCTTGATCTTGCCCGACGTGATCGGACGCTCGGCCGTACGCTTCACGTAGCGGTCGAAATCGCGGTCGGCGTAGTCGTTGATGGCGCAGCCCGCCGAGCGCATGAGAATGGTGCCGATCACGAAGATGACGAGCAGCATGGGCGAAGGATGCCCGTTGGACGCGATCCACAATGCGTTGAGCGTCGGCCACAACAGCAGCAGGCTGCCGATGGGTTTATCCAGGCGCACGAGGCGCATATACAGCGGAAGGCGGGCGAGCATGGCGAGGCAGCGAAAGTTCGATGGCCTATTTTAGACCAGCGTGCTGGCGCAAGCCCGCGCATTGCGCCCACAAAAAAACCCCGCGCACGGGGTTTTCATCGAAGCGTTTGAAGCTTTCCAAGCGTTTGAAGCCGAGACGTCAGGCCAGCATGGCGCGCAACATCCACGCGGTCTTCTCATGCGTCTGCATGCGCTGCGTGAGCAAGTCGGCGGTCGGCTCGTCGTTGGCGGCGTCCGTCGCGGGGAAGATTTCGCGCGCCGTGCGCACCACCGCTTCCTGACCCTGTACCAACTGGCGAATCATCTCTTCGGCCGAGGGCACGCCATCCGCTTCCGGAATGGTCGACAGCCGCGCGAAGTCTTTGTAGCTGCCCGGTGCATGCACGCCCAGCGCGCGAATACGTTCGGCGATGGCATCCACGGCGAGTGCGAGTTCGTTGTACTGCGTCTCGAACATCAGATGGAGCGTGTTGAACATCGGCCCCGTGACGTTCCAGTGAAAATTATGCGTCTTCAGGTATAGCGTGTACGTGTCGGCCAGCAGACGGGACAGCCCGTCGGCGATCTTCTTGCGATCCTCGTCGTTGATGCCGATGTTGACGGGAGGTGCAGCGTCTTTGTTCGCCATATTGACTCCGTGAAAGTGTGATTCGAACGTTGAGTGCGCCTATTGCTCAAGCGAGGCGCGAAGCTACAGACCGTCCGCTAGTTTATCGTAGAAACAAGGTCACTTTTTTATATGGCGCGGCTTTGCATGCATGGACGACAGGCCGCCGCGTCGTGCTGACAGAGCGGCCTGTCTTCGTGTCGATAGACGTCCTGCCTCAGGCAAAAACGCCCGCGCCCGCGCCATGCAATGCACTGGCAACGACGAGCCCGTAACCCATCGCGACGGCGCCAAACGCAAGCGTCACGCGCACTTTGCGGCTAGTTGCTTCGATATGTTTCATGGCCTGCTCGATGGTGTTGAATGCCTGATTCATGGTCGTTTCTCCCTGGCCGATCACGCGGCCGCGGTATCTTCCTCGTCCTGCTTCACGGTTACTTTCTGTCCGAGCTTGATAAGAGCATCTATCACGCCTGCCGCATAAGCCGGGTCCGCGCGGCGGAAGTGTTCGATCTGACGCGCGACGATCTCATCCGGTACGCCGAAGATATGCCGCGCGATATTGCCGAAGAACCGCTCGCGCTGCGCTTCGTCGAAGAGACGGAAAAGCGCGCCTGCCTGGCTGTAGTAGTCGTCGTCCTCACGGTGATCGAAGCGATACACCGTCCCCGCCGCGAGCGGCGGCTCGTTCACGCTCGCGTCCTGCGCGAATTCGCCAAAGCGGTTCGGCTCGTAATTGACGCGCGATCCGAGATTGCCGTCGACGCGCATTCCGCCATCGCGATGAAATGCATTCGCCACCGGCACGCGCGGCGCATTCACCGGAATCTGATGATGATTGATGCCGAGCCGATAGCGCTGCGTGTCGCCATAAGAGAAGAGACGCCCTTGCAGCAAGCGGTCCGGCGAGAAGCCGATGCCCGGCACCACGTTGGCGGGCGTGAACGCGGCCTGCTCGACTTCCGCGAAATAGTTCTGCGCGTTGCGGTTTAATTCGATCACGCCGACATCGATCAGCGGATGGTCCTTGTGCGGCCACACCTTGGTGACATCGAACGGATTGATGCGATAGCGCGCCGCTTCCTCCTCGCTCATCACCTGAATGCGGAAATTCCAGCGCGGAAACTCGCCACGATCGATGTTGTCGACCAGATCGCGCTGCGCGCTTTCCCGATCGTTCGCGATCACGGCGCCGGCTTCGGCATCCGTGTAGTTTTCGAGCGGCTGCTGCGACTTGAAATGGAACTTCACGTAGAAGCGCTCGTTATCGGCGTTGACGAACGAGAACGTGTGCGAGCCGAAGCCATGCATCTGCCGATAATTCTTCGGAATACCGCGATCGCTCATGAGAATCGTCACCTGATGCAGCGATTCTGGATGACGCGACCAGAAATCCCAAGCGGCGACATTGCTGCGCATGTTCGTGTATGGGTCGCGCTTCTGCGTGTGGATGAAGTCGGGGAATTTCAGCGGATCGCGGATGAAGAACACCGGCGTGTTGTTGCCGACCACGTCCCAGTTGCCTTCCTCGGTGTAGAACTTGATGGAGAAGCCGCGCACGTCGCGTTCGGCATCGGCGGCGCCGCGTTCGCCTGCCACCGTCGAGAAGCGCATGAAAATCGGCGTTTCCTTGCCGATCTCCGAGAAAATCTTGGCTTTCGTATAGCGCGAGATGTCGTGCGTGACGCGGAACGTACCGAAGGCGCCCGAACCCTTTGCATGCACGCGGCGCTCGGGAATCACTTCGCGGTCGAAATGCGCGAGTTTTTCGATCAGCCAAAAATCCTGCAAGGTCACGGGACCGCGCGGACCGGCGGTTTGCGAATTCTGATTGTCGCCGACGGGTGCGCCAGCGGCAGTCGTGAGGCGTTCGTTGGTCATCGTGATACTCCTATTTTTGCGTTGGCTTGAGATGAGTGATGCGACGGTTCGCCGAGATTCAGGCGACGCGCGCGAAGTCCGCAAGAACGCGCACGGCGACGTGGCGCAGTTCGTTCCATGATTTGGCGATGGCGGCGTGGCGGTGCATGACGTTCCTCCGTGGGCTTGGCCGGAGTGGCCAAGCGCTGTCGATGGAAGAATCTTATAGAAAACTATCGAAAACAAAAATTTGATTGAATTTATCTATTCGATAGCTGGCAGCGCCACCCTAAATGAAAAAGCCGTGACTTCGATGAAGGCACGGCTTTGCGATGAGACGTCAAGGTTCCGGCGGACTCAGTTCACCGCCACTGGTATATCCAGCTTTCTCACGCCAGGCAAATCACAGGCAGCGATGGCATCGCTGATCGCGTCGATAGCAGGCACGCGCGTGAAGCTCTTGCGCCACGCCAGCACGACGCGCCGGTCCGGGACGGGGTCATCGAACGCGACGTAACTAAGCAGGCCGGAATC
Source organism: Caballeronia sp. GAWG2-1 (assembly GCF_023631405.1). Taxonomy (NCBI): domain Bacteria; kingdom Pseudomonadati; phylum Pseudomonadota; class Betaproteobacteria; order Burkholderiales; family Burkholderiaceae; genus Caballeronia; species Caballeronia sp. GAWG2-1. The sequence goes on along the minus strand of NZ_JALQDD010000003.1, from coordinate 89,383 downwards.
GATGCCCGCCGCGTGCGGCTTCACTTCATGCACCGACATACGCGGCAGGACCGTGATGCCGACGCCGCTTGCCACCATATGCCGGATGGTTTCCAGCGACGAGCCTTCGAAGGTCTTCTGAATGCCGTCCGCATTCTGCGAGAAGCGCATCAGCTCCGGACACACGCCGAGAACGTGATCGCGGAAGCAATGGCCGCTGCCGAGCAGCAGCATGGTTTCCTGCTTCAAATCGTCCGGATCGATCTTCGCGCGGTTTTCCCACGCATGACCGGAAGGCATGGCGACGACGAACGGCTCGTCGTACAGCGCGCGCACCATGAGGCCCGTTTCGGGAAACGGCAGCGCCATGATCGCCACATCGATCTCGCCCTGCTTCAGCAGTTCGATCAGCTTGAGCGTGTAGTTTTCCTGGAGCATTAGCGGCATCTGCGGCACCGCCTTGATCATCTGCTTGACGAGCGTCGGCAGCAGATACGGCCCGATCGTATAAATGACGCCCAACCGCAGCGGTCCGACAAGCGGGTCCTTGCCCTGTTTGGCGATTTCCTTGATGGCTAGCGTCTGCTCGAGCACGCGCTGCGCCTGCGTGACGATCTGCTCGCCGATGGGCGTCACGCTGACTTCGCTCGTGCCGCGCTCGAAGATCTGCACGTTGAGTTCGTCTTCGAGCTTCTTGATTGCCACCGACAGCGTCGGCTGGCTGACGAAGCACGCTTCGGCGGCGCGGCCAAAGTGCCGCTCGCGCGCAACCGCAACGATGTACTTCAGTTCAGTGAGCGTCATTGGAGGCCAATGGAATACATTGATTCGATAGGTTTATCTTATACACCCGCCAAGCGCAATTCGACAACTCTCGCGGCTATTGCAAACGCGGCTGTGTATTTAGCAAATAGGGACCGACGACGCCCGCTCAAGTTCATCCATCACGCTTTTAAATACTGTTCGCGCACGCCCAGCCAGCGGGTGAGATGGCGCGTAACGGCGTCCGGGAATGCTTCGAGCATGCGATCCGCAGCCGCGCGCGCGGGTTCGATCAGCCAGCCGTCGTTTTCGAGGCTGGCAAAACGCAGCATCGCCTCACCGGACTGGCGCGCGCCGAGAAACTCGCCGGGACCGCGAATTTCAAGATCGCGGCGGGCGATCTCGAAGCCATCGGTCGTTTCGCGCATCGTTTGCAACCGGGAGCGCGCGGTTTGCGAGAGCGGATTCGCGTACATCAGCACGCACACGGAAGCGGCGCTGCCGCGCCCCACGCGTCCACGCAACTGATGCAGCTGCGCGAGCCCGAAACGCTCCGCATGCTCGATCACCATCAGCGACGCATTCGGCACGTCCACGCCCACTTCGATCACCGTGGTCGCGACCAGCAATTGCACTTCGTTGCGCGAGAAGGCGTCCATGACCGCCGCCTTTTCAGCGGGCGCAAGCCGACCGTGAACCAGCCCGACGCGCAGTTCGGGCAGCGCCGCGACGAGCGTTTCGTAAGTCTCGACGGCGGTTTGCAATTGCAGCGTCTCGCTTTCCTCGATCAACGGACACACCCAATAAACTTGCCGGCCAGTCAGCGCCGCCTCGCGCACGCGGCCGATGATCTCGTCGCGGCGGCTGTCGGAGACGATTCTCGTGAGAATCGGCGTGCGGCCAGGCGGCAGTTCGTCGATGGTCGAGACATCGAGATCGGCATAATAGGTCATGGCGAGCGTTCGGGGAATCGGCGTCGCGGACATCATCAGCTGATGCGGCTGGAAGTCCTTCGCCCCGTTCGATGCTTTCTGCGCCTTCGCCCGCAGCGCAAGCCGCTGCGCGACACCGAAGCGATGCTGCTCATCCACGATCACGAGGCCCAAACGCGCGAACTCGACCGAGTCCTGAATGATCGCGTGCGTGCCGATGACGAGGTGCGCGGTGCCGAGCGCGGCGGCCTCGCTTGCGCTGCGTTTGTCCCGGGCTTTGAGACTGCCGGCGAGCCACGCGACCGACACGCCAAGCGGTTCGAGCCAGCCGCGCAGCTTGCGCGCGTGCTGTTCCGCGAGAATTTCGGTCGGCGCCATGAGCGCGGCCTGATAACCGGCGTCGATGGCCTGCGCCGCCGCGAGCGCCGCGACGATGGTCTTGCCGCTGCCGACATCGCCTTGCAAAAGACGTTGCATCGGATGCGCGAGCGTCAGTTCGTGCGCGATTTCCGCGCTGACGCGCTGCTGCGCGCCGGTCAGCGAAAACGGCAGCGCTTTCAGGAGACGCACGACGAGCGAGGCGGAATCGCCGGCGGCACGGCGCGGCATGGCGGGCGCGGCGCGAGTGCGGCGTTCGGCGTGCGCGCGCTTGAGCGACAACTGCTGCGCGAGCAGTTCCTCGAACTTGATGCGCGTCCACGCCGGATGCGTGCCGTCGATGAGCGCGGTTTCGTCGGAATCCGCGCGCGGATGATGCAGCGTGCGCACCGCGTCGAGCAGGCCGGGCACGTTGAGCGGGGCGAGATGCGCGCGCGCGATCGGCTCGGGCAGCAACTCCGGCAGAAACACGCGGGAGAGCGCGCTGTCGATCGCCTTGCGCAGATACGCCTGCGAGACGCCCGCGGTCGCCGGATAGACGGGCGTGAGCGCTTGCGGCAGCGGCGTGTCGTCATCGACGGGGCGCACGACCGGGTGCACCATCTCCAAGCCGAAAAAGCCGCCGCGCACGTCGCCGCGCACGCGCAGGCGCACGCCGACGGACATCTGCTTGACTTGCGAACCGTAGAAGTTGAGAAAGCGCAGCGTCAGGTCGTCGCCGGCATCGTCGCGAATCTTCACGAGCAATTGCCGCTTCGGCCGATACGCGATCTCGTTATCGAACACGACGCCTTCCGTCTGCGCGATGTCGCCGGGAATGAGTTCGGCGATTGGCGTGAGCGACGTTTCGTCTTCATAGCGCATCGGCAGATGCAAGACGAGGTCGATGTCGGTCTTCAAACCGAGCTTGGCGAGCTTGTCGGCGGGTTTGACGAGCTTGGGCGCGGTTTTGCCGGCGCTAGTCGGACCGGCGTTCCCAGTTTTCGCGGCCGACGCGGGTTGGGCGGCGCGAGTGGAGTGCGCATCCGCCACGCTCGGCTCCTCGAAGGTTTCGGCGGCGCTGTCGAAACCCGCGTCTTGAGCCTTCGCCGCCAAAGCAGTCGGCTGCGAATCACCGTCGTCGAGCGCGGACGCCCGCACCTCGCCTTCCGGCTGGATCGTGCCCGTCATGACCGGCTTCGGCGCTTTCTTCCGCGTGCGCGCGGCCTTCCCTTCGACACGCGCGCCGCTGTCTTCGGCGCTCGGAAACGCTTCGTCGGGAGAAGTCACGCGGCGGTCGGACAAGGGCATCTGCTCTCTTCGCAAGTACAATATGGGGTTTTGGTCGGCGCGCCTGTGCCGCCCTCAAGCAACATCGGGCAACTATCAAACGCCATGTTCACGCTTTCCGATTTCGATTTTAATCTGCCGCCCGAGCTGATCGCGCAGAGTGCGCTCACCGAGCGCAGCGCGAGCCGTCTGCTCGAAGTGGATAATCGCGTTTCGCCGGCCACGCTCATCGACCGGCGTTTCTCCGATCTGCCGAACCGGCTCGACGCCGGCGATCTGCTCGTCTTCAACGATACCAAAGTACTCAAGGCGCGCTTCCTCGGCCAGAAGGCCAGTGGCGGACGCGTAGAAGTGTTGGTAGAGCGTCTGACGGGCGCAACCACCGCGCTTGCGCAGGTTCGCGCGAGCAAGAGTCCCGGGCCGGGCACGACCATTCGCCTCGCCGATGCATTCGATGTCACCGTCGGTGAGCGCGTCGAACCGTTCTATACGCTGCATTTTCCGGCCGAGTGCCTGACGCTCATCGAGCAATACGGGCGCTTGCCGCTTCCGCCGTATATCGAGCACGACCCCGACGCCTACGACGAAACGCGTTATCAGACCGTCTACGCAGCGAATCCCGGCGCGGTGGCGGCGCCGACAGCGGGCCTCCATTTCGACGATGCCCTCTTCGCCCGGCTCGACGCGCGTGGAGTCGAACGCGCCACGCTCACGCTGCACGTCGGCGCGGGCACGTTTCAGCCGGTACGCGTGGACAATATCGCCGAGCACAAGATGCACAGCGAGTGGTACGAGTTGCCGCAGTCGCTCGTCGATAAAATCGCGGCGGTGAAGGCGCGCGGCAATCGCGTGATCGCCGTGGGCACGACGTCCATGCGCGCGCTGGAAGCCGCCGCCCGCGACGCCGCCGAAGCCGGCCGCCCGCTTGCCGCAACGAGCGCCGAGACGGATATCTTCATCACGCCGGGTTACACCTTCCGCGTAGTCGACCGGCTCGTCACCAATTTCCATTTGCCGAAGTCGACGCTCCTGATGCTCGTGTCCGCCTTCGCCGGCATGGACGCGATCCGCGCGGCTTACCAGCACGCCATCGACGAGAAATACCGCTTCTTCAGTTATGGCGATGCCATGCTTTTGACTCGCCATTCCCAAACTTAACCATCTACGCGCCGGACGTATCGACCGAAGCTGACGGCTTGACTTCCATGGCCAGCGACAGCGCTTACCATGGCGACAATCTCTGCGCTCCCCGGCGGCCCAGGAACCACAATGACCGAGAATCACACTCCGCCCGACAACGGCCTCAAGTTCGAACTGCTCGCCACCGACGGACAGGCGCGTCGCGGCCGTCTGACGCTGAATCACGGCGTCGTCGAAACGCCGATCTTCATGCCGGTCGGTACCTACGGCACCGTCAAGGCAATCCAGCCGCGCGAACTCGAAGAGATTCGCGCGCAGATCATCCTCGGCAACACGTTTCATCTTTGGCTGCGTCCGGGTCTCGAGACCATCGGCGCGCATGGCGGGCTGCACAGGTTCATGGGATGGAACCGTCCCATTCTCACGGACTCGGGCGGCTTTCAGGTGTTTTCGCTGGGCGAACTGCGCAAGATCACGGAAGAAGGCGTGACGTTCGCTTCGCCGATCAATGGCGACAAACTCTTTCTCTCGCCCGAAGTGTCGATGCAGATCCAGAAGGTGCTGAATTCAGACATCGTCATGCAGTTCGACGAGTGCACGCCTTACGCCACGAACGGCGTACCGACGACGCACCAGGAAGCCGCCGACTCCATGCGCATGTCCATGCGCTGGGCGAAGCGCTCCATCGACGAGTTCAACGGGCTCGGCAATCCGAACGCGCTGTTCGGCATCGTGCAGGGCGGCATGTTCGAGGACTTGCGCGACGAGTCGCTCGCGGGTCTCTCGGAAATCGGCTTCCATGGGCTCGCCATAGGCGGCCTTTCGGTCGGCGAGCCGAAGGAGGACATGATGCGCGTGCTCGATCACATCGGCCCAAAGCTGCCCGCCGACAAGCCGCATTATTTGATGGGCGTCGGCACGCCGGAAGATCTGGTCGCGGGCGTGGCCGCAGGCGTCGACATGTTCGATTGCGTGATGCCCACGCGCAACGCGCGCAACGGCTGGCTCTTCACGCGCTTCGGCGACCTCAAGATCAAGAACGCGACGCACAAGAACTCGCAAAAGCCGCTCGACGAAAGCTGCGGTTGTTATACGTGCCGCAATTTCACGCGCGCTTATCTGCACCATCTGCATCGCGTGGGGGAAATTCTGGGCGCGCAGCTGAACACCATTCACAACTTGCATTACTACCTGGAACTTATCGGCGAAGTGCGCCAATCGATCGAAACGCACACGTTCGAGGCATTTCGCAAGACGTTCGCGGAGAATCGGGCGCGCGGCGTCGACTAAGGCGGGACGGATATCGTCCGGACAGGCATTACAATCGCCTTTCCGTCGCTCGCAACGGACTCTCGAAAGTCGCGGTAACGGCTTGATGCCAAAGCGCATTCCAGCCATTTGAGGGGCGCGGCGAGTGGTAGAATATCGGGCTAATTTCTGGCCCAGGTTTTCAAACGCATTTGCGAACGTCATTTCGAACGCAATTCTGAACGTATTAACGGAGAGACCAACGTGTCGTTCATTTCCAATGCCTTTGCACAAGGCACCGCCAGCAGCGCGGAATCGAGCCTGATGAGCTTCCTGCCGCTGATCCTGATGTTCGCCGTGTTGTACTTCATCATGATCCGTCCGCAGATGAAGCGTCAGAAAGAACATCGCAACATGCTGTCGGCCATGGCCAAGGGCGATGAAGTCGTCACGAACGGCGGCATCGTCGGCAAGGTCACGAAGGTGTCGGAAGCTTACGTTGGCGTGGAAATCGCCGAAGGCACGGAAATCACCGTGCAGAAGGCTGCCGTCACGACCATTCTCCCGAAGGGCACCATCAAAGCGCTGTAAGGCCACGTTCCTTCGCGTCCGGCGCGGCCTCGCCACCGAGCCACCGGGTCTTCCCATGCGGTTCGCAGCGCATGACGCCGGACGCCCCCTCCCCCGCAGCCAACTTTCCGTTCGGCCATCCCCATGAATCGTTATCCCCTCTGGAAGTATGTCGTGATGCTGGTGGCGCTCGTCATCGGTCTCGTCTACACGCTTCCCAATTTCTTCGGCGAAGCGCCTGCCGTGCAGGTATCGAGCGGCAAGGCAACCGTGAAGCTCGACTCCGCCACGCTTTCGACTGTCGAGAGCGCGCTCGCCGCGGCAAAGATCCAGTCCGACGAAGTCACGTTCGACAACTCGTCGGCGAGTGCGAACATTCGTGTGCGTCTGAAAGACACGGACACGCAATTGCATGCGAAAGACATCATCACGAAGGCGCTGAACAGCGACCCGACCGACCCGCAGTACATCGTCGCGCTGAACCTGCAGAGCGCATCGCCGCGCTGGCTCTCCGCGCTGCATGCATTGCCGATGTACCTCGGTCTCGACTTGCGCGGCGGTGTGCACTTCCTGCTGCAAGTGGACATGGCCGGCGCGCTCAACAAGAAACTCGATTCCGACGCCGCCGACGCGCGCACTTACCTGCGCGACCGCAATATCCGCGATGGCGGCGTGAATCGCGTGGGGCAATCGGTGGTGGTGAATTTCGCCGATGCGGCCGCGGCCGACAACGCGCGCACGTTGCTCACGACGGGCGTCGCCGAATTGCAATGGACCACGCGTCAGGGCGGCGACGGCTACCAGGTGGTCGGCACCTTCACGCCGGGCACGCAGCGCACGGTGGAAGACGGCGCGCTCAAGCAAAACATCACGACGCTGCATAACCGCGTCAACGAACTCGGCGTGGCCGAGCCCGTGATTCAGCAACAGGGTTCGGACCGGATCGTCGTCGAGCTGCCGGGCGTGCAGGACACGGCGAAGGCAAAGGACATCATCGGCCGCACGGCGACGCTCGAAGCACGTCTCGCCGATCCCGTGAACACCTACGGAAACGCAACCGACCCGGTGCCGCCGGGCGACGAAGCGTTCAAGCAGGGCGACCGCACCGTGTTCCTGCGCAAGCAGATCATCTTCACGGGCGACCGCATCATCGACGCGTCCACGGGCTTCGACGATCATCAGCGTCCGTCCGTGAATCTTCGCCTCGACTCGGCCGGCGGCCGCGCGGTGTCGAGCGTGTCGCGCGACAACATCGGCAAGCCGATGGCCATGGTTCTGTTCGAAAAGGGCAAGGGCGAAGTGCTGACGGTCGCGACCATCCAGTCCGAACTCGGCGACCGCTTCCAGATTACCGGCCAGCCGACGCCGCAAGCCGCCACGGATCTCGCGCTGCTCTTGCGCGCCGGTTCACTCGCAGCGCCAATGGACATCATCGAGGAACGAACGGTCGGGCCGAGCCTTGGCGCCGACAACATCAAGAAGGGCTTCGATTCGGTGCAGTACGGTTTTGCCGCGATCGCCATCTTCATGATCGTGTACTACATGCTGTTCGGCCTGATCTCCATGTTGTCGCTGTCGGTCAACCTGCTGCTGCTCGTCGCGATCCTCTCCATGCTGCAGGCCACGCTGACCTTGCCGGGTATCGCGGCTATTGCGCTTGCGCTCGGCATGGCGATCGACGCGAACGTGCTGATCAACGAACGTATCCGCGAAGAACTGCGTAACGGCGCGCCGCCGCAAACGGCGATACAGGAAGGTTTCAAGCACGCCTGGGCGACCATTCTCGACTCGAATGTCACCACGCTGATCGCCGGTCTCGCGCTGCTCGCGTTCGGCTCGGGTCCGGTACGCGGCTTCGCGGTCGTGCACTGTATCGGCATTCTGACCTCGATGTTCTCGGCGGTGTTCTTCTCGCGCGGCCTCGTGAACCTGTGGTACGGCGGCAAGAAGAAGCTGAAGTCGCTGGCTATCGGTCAGGTGTGGCGCCCGGAAGGCGGCAACACCGAAGCTGCGGCGGCCGCGTATCTCGCCGCCCAACGCGGTGACGATTCGCCCGTCGACGAAATCATCAAGACGGCGAAAGGCAAGACCAAGACGGCTGTTCCCGTCGCGGCGCCGCGTGCTCAGGTTCAGACGCCTGCGCGCGGCGGCAAGCCGAGCGTGCGCCGCCGTTCTGGTCCTGGCATCGATGAGGAAAAACCGGGTTCGCCCCGCTGATTGACTGAACCCCGGAGAAACGAAACATGGAATTCTTCCGCATTCGCCGCGACTTGCCGTTGATGCAGCGCGCGTTGATCTTCAACGCGATCTCGCTCATCACGTTCCTCGCGGCTGTTTTTTTCCTCGTGCATCGAGGCCTGCATCTGTCGGTGGAGTTCACGGGCGGAACGGTCATCGAGGTGCAGTATCCGCAAGCCGTGCCGCTCGAACCCGTGCGCGGCACCATGGCCAGGCTCGGTTACGCCGATGCGCAAGTGCAGAACTTCGGCACATCGCGCGACGTGCTCATCCGTTTGCCGATCAAGCAAGGCCTCACGTCGGCGCAGCAGAGCGATCAGGTGATCACCGCGCTCAAGGTCAACGACCCGCAAGTCACACTGCAACGTGTCGAGTTCGTCGGGCCCCAGGTGGGCAAGGAACTCGTGACCAACGGGCTGTTGGCGCTGGCTTGCGTGGTGATCGGCATCGTGATCTATCTGTCGTTCCGCTTCGAGTGGAAGTATGCGGTGGCGGGCGTTATCGCCAACTTGCACGACGTGGTGATCATTCTCGGCTTCTTCGCTTACTTCCAGTGGGAGTTCTCGCTGTCCGTGCTGGCGGCGATTCTCGCGGTGCTCGGCTATTCGGTGAACGAGTCGGTGGTTATCTTCGACCGGATTCGTGAAACCTTCCGCAAGCAGCGCAAGATGACGGTGATCGAGGTCATCAACCACGCGATCACGAGCACGATGTCGCGAACCATCATCACTCACGGCTGTACGGAAATGATGGTGCTCTCGATGTTCTTCTTCGGCGGTCCGACGCTGCATTACTTCGCGCTGGCGCTGACGGTGGGTATTCTGTTCGGTATCTACTCGTCGGTGTTCGTGGCTGCCGCGCTCGCGATGTGGCTGGGCGTGAAGCGCGAAGATCTCGTCAAGGACAAGAAGGACAGGTTCGATCCGAACGATCCGAACGCGGGCGCTCAGGTTTAAGGCGCGTCGTAACGATGGACAAGCAAAGGGCCGGTCTTCGAAAGGAGACCGGCCCTTTGCATTTGGCGCGGGCGCAAAAAAACCGCCTCACGTACAGCACGCGAGGCGGTTTCATCCCACACTCGATGAAACTTACTGCTTCACCCCTTCGGCCTGGATATGCAGCGTCGTCTTCAGGCTGAAGCCGTACGACTTGCCGTAGTCCATGCCGAAGTCGCCGCGATCGAACGTCGCCGACGCTTCCGTGCCGCACACTTCCTTCTTCATCATCGGATTGACGAAGCACTTGAAGGTGTCGAGCTTCAGGTTGAGCGGCTTGGTCACGCCGTGCATGGTCAGCGTGCCGATGACTTCAACCGGCGTGTCGCCGTCGAAGCGGATCGACGTGCCCTTGTACACCGCGGTCGGGTACTTGGCGACATCGAAAAATTCGGCTTTTTGCAGATGCTCGTCGAGCTTCGCGTTGCCGGTGTTGATCGATGCAATGTCGATCGTCACTTCAGCCGTGCCGGTCTTCGCCGCGCGATCGAGCACGACGGTGCCGCTGCTCTTGTTGAACTTGCCGCGCCACGTGGACACGCCGCCGAAGTGATCGGATTCGAAGCTCGGATACGTGTGGTTCGGATCGAGCTGGTAGGTGTCAGCGGCCATTGCGCTGAACGAAAGGCTTGCTGCAAGCGCGCCTGCGGCGAAAACGGAAAGTTTGTTCAAGTGCTTCTCCTGGTTGAATCGTTGCGATGCAATGAGTTGGCTTTGATTTGCTTGAGTCGGCCGCTTACTTCTTCGCGGCGACGATATGAAACTTGATGACGACATCGTCGGCGACCACCGACGTGTCTTTCCATTCACCCGTTCCAATGTCGAACTGGTTGCGCTTGATCGGCAGCGAGCCGTCGAACGTTTCCGTTGCGCCCTGCTGCGTGATGGTCACGGGCACCGTGACCGTCTGCGACTTGCCCTTGATGGTGATTTTGCCCGTCACCTTGTATTGATTGCCGCCCGCCGGCGCAATGGCGCTCGAAACGAACGTGGCGGTCGGATAGGTCGCGGCATCGAACCATTCCTTGCCGCGCACCTGCTTGTTGTAGTCGTCGTCGCCGAGATCGTAGCTGCCGGTATCGATCGTGATATTCGCGCTGCCGGCGGCGGGCTTGGCCGGATCGAACGAAATCTGCGCCGTGAACTTGTTGAACTTGCCGTCCGTGGGCACGTTCATCTGCTTCGATGTCGCGGTCACGCTGCTCTTGCTCACGTCCACTTGCGCATGTGCGCCGATGGCGAGCGCAAGCGAGCTCGCCGATACGGCGGCCAGCATCCAACGATTGAGTTTCACTTTCATGTGTACCTTTTCCTGATCGGGTCCGACGAACATCCGGTATTGGAAATCAAAAGAATGCTGGAAAAAACAGCAGGCGGGAAACGCCTTGCCAACGCACAGGAAACAATCGCATCGGCGGCTTAGCGCAGAAACGGAAGCATGCGGCCGAGCAAGCCATCGCGATCGACGAAATGATGCTTGAGTGCCGCGAGCACGTGCATCACGACGAAGAAGAGCAACGTGTAGTTCAGCGCAATATGCACGATTCTCAACGTCGCCTTCAAAGCCTTGTCCGGCCCGATGATGGTTGGCAACGGCAACACGCCGAGATAAACCACCTGCAAGCCGGCCGCGGAACTATAAAGATAACCCGATGCGGGAATCACCAGCATGAGTGCGTAAAGGAGGAAATGCGTGAGATGCGCCGCGCCCTTCTGCCAGCCCGGCATGTCTACGGGCATCGGCGGCGCGCGATGCGTGGCGCGCCACACGAGCCGCAGAACGGCAAGCGCGAACACGGTCACGCCAATCCACTTGTGCCACGAAAAATACTTGAGCTTGGTCGGCGTGAAACCCGGGATGTCCGTCATGATCCAGCCGAGATAAAAGCCGCATACGATCAGCAACGCAATCAGCCAGTGCAGGCCGATTGCCGTGGCGCTGTATCGTCCGGTCGACTGAGCCGACGCGATGCGAACGCTGCTTTCCATATTGCTTCACCCTGATATTCATCGTTATGCGGCTGGCCGTCCGGAACGACGGGCCTTCAAGGCCGCAATCCTACATCAACAATACGGAATTGCCAGCGCGTGCGAGGTGTCTGCCCAATAGCCGCAAAGCCCCGCCGCCATTGACGCTGCGCGCTCTTTTGCTGCTACGTCGCACTGTTGCAACGAACTATTCCGCCCATGCAACGGTCGATTGATTCATTCGGCTTCAGTCGCCCGCGCGCCCTGCAAGACGCCTATTACACGCCCGACCGACGCCCGACCGACGCCCAATGAGGAATAACGATGGAGCATGCGCCAATATTCCCGCGCTCGTTTCACCGCGTCCACCACCTGTCCGCGCCGCCAGATAAGCGTCAGTCCCGCGACGTTTGTTACCATGCTGCTTCCGATCGCGCTGGCTCGTAATTTGCTGTGCTCGCTCCGAGCCGATCTTCGCGGCGCCAGATCAACCCGCATCAGAAGGCTCGGCTTCAGACCATGAACGAGAACGAACCGGATGAACTCATTGCGTGCCACGAGTGTGACGCGCTTTTCAAGAAGCGCGCGTTGCCCCGGCATACGTCGGCGCGCTGTCCGCGTTGCGGTGCGCTGCTCTATCGCAGTATCGCGGACAATCTCGATCGCATCAGCGCCATGACGCTCGCCGCGCTGATCACCTTCGTGATCGCGCAGGCGTTTCCCATCGTCGAACTGGACGCCAACGGCATCACTTCGCAGACCACGCTGATCGGTGCAATCGTTTCCTTGTGGAACGAGCAGATGGAGATCATCGCGGTGCTGGTGTTCTTCGCCACCATCTTCGCGCCGCTCGCCGAACTGCTCGCGCTGCTCTACGTGCTCGTGCCGCTGCGCGCGGGTTACGTGCCGCCGGGCTTCAATGCCACGTTACGCACCATTCAGTTCGTGCGTCCGTGGGGAATGATCGAGGTGTTCATGCTCGGCGTGCTCGTCACGCTCGTGAAGATGGTGAGTCTCGCGCGCGTGATTCCCGAAGCCGCGCTGTTCGCTTTCGGCGCGCTGACGCTGATGGTCGCCGTGGTCGTGAGCTTCGATCCGCAACGGCTGTGGGATATCGCCGAAAAGCTGCCCAAGCGCGCGGAACGCAGACAACGCATCGCACCGACGGTGAGGCAGAAATCATGAATCCGGATCAAACCAGCGCGGCCGTCGATGAACCCGAAGCGCCTCCGCCTACGCTCTACACCACGGCATCGCGCCAGAACGTCGTGGCGTGCCACGCATGCGGTCTGGTGCAGCCGCTCGCGCATACCATCGAAAGACAGCGCTGCACGCGCTGCGACGCGGTCGTGCACCGGCGGCACCCGGATGCCATCGCGCGCACGTGGGCACTTCTTATCAGCGCGGCGATTTTGTACATTCCGGCGAACCTGTTTCCGGTCATGCACACGTCGTCCATTCTCGGCTCCGAGGACGACACCATCATGTCGGGCGTCGCGCTCTTCTGGAACGATGGCGACTATCCGCTCGCGGCAATCATCTTCATCGCCAGCATTCTCGTACCGATGATGAAGCTCGCCACGCTCGGCTTCCTGCTCATTAGCGTACAGCGACGCTCGGTGTGGCGACCGCGCCAGCGGACCACGCTCTTTAGAATCGTCGAAGGCATCGGACGATGGTCGATGCTCGACGTCTTCGTGGTCACGCTCACCGTCGCGCTGGTGCGTTTCAAGTCGCTCGCGGTCATCACGGCGGGACCGGGAACCATCGCCTTCGCTTCGGTGGTCGTGCTTACCATGCTCGCATCCATGCAATTCGACCCGCGCCTCATATGGGACAACATAGAACCGTCAGGAAAGAAACATGACTAGTGGCCAGGGGCCGAACGGGCCGAACGAATCCACGCGTGGTGACGAGCCGTCGAAACAAGGCGGCGGACTGCCGCCCAATCTGCCGGAACCGGTGATCGAGCCACGCAGCCGCTGGCTGCCTTCGCTCGTGTGGGTCATTCCGCTCGTGGCGGCGTTGATCGGCATCTTTCTGGTGGTCAAGACGGTGACGAGCCGTGGACCGACGGTGACCATCAGCTTCGTCAGCGCGGAAGGGCTCGAGACCGGCAAGACCAAGGTGAAGTACAAGGACGTGGATATCGGCACGGTCAAGTCGATCACGTTGTCGAAAGACCATTCACGCGTACTCGTCGATGTGCAACTCACCAAGGAAGCCACCGATTTCGCCGTGAAGGACACGCGCTTCTGGGTCGTGCGCCCGCGCGTGGCGGCAAGCGGGGTGACGGGGTTGTCCACCTTGCTCTCGGGTGCGTATATCGGTGTCGATGCGGGCAAGTCCTCCGAGGATCAGAGCTATTTCGTCGGGCTGGAGACGCCGCCCGCCGTCACGGCGGATCAGAAAGGCCACACTTTCACGCTGCACGGAGAATCTCTCGGTTCGCTCGATATCGGCTCGCCGGTCTATTACCGGCGCGTGCAGGTCGGTCAGGTGACGGCGTTTTCGCTCGACAAGGACGGCACCGGCGTCACCATGCAAGTGTTCGTCAATTCGCCCTACGATCAATACGTAGGCGGCAATTCGCGCTGGTGGCATGCGAGCGGCGTGGATCTGCGCCTGGATTCGAGCGGCTTCACGCTGAACACGCAGTCGCTCGCGACGGTGATTCTCGGCGGCATTGCGTTTCAGACGCCGCCGAACCAGCAGTCGGGCGCGCAGGCAAAGGACAACTCCACGTTCCGCCTCGCCGCCGACCAGGCCGATGCCATGCGCGATCCGGACGGCGAACCCGTGCACGTGGTGATGAACTTCAATCAGTCGCTGCGCGGCTTGTCGGTCGGCGCGCCGGTCGATTTCCGCGGCATCGTGCTCGGTCAGGTGACGGGTATCGGCGTGCGCTACGACCAGGAATCGCATTCCTTTATGATGCCGGTGACGATCGACCTCTATCCGGACCGCCTCGGCCGGCGCGCGAAGGAAGCGCTCCCCGACAAGGGGTCGCCGGCGAGCCAGGACATGCTCAATCTGCTCGTCAAGCGCGGTCTGCGCGGCCAGTTGCGCACGGGCAATTTGCTGACGAGCCAGCTTTACGTCGCGCTCGACTTCTTCCCGAAGGCGCCGGCCGCGAAGGTGCTCGCCAACACAGACCCGATCGAGTTGCCGACCGTGCCGAACACGCTCGACGAATTGCAATTGCAGATCGCCGACATCGCCCGCAAGCTCGACAAGATTCCGTTCGACGAGATCGGCACGAATCTGAACGGCTCGCTCAAGCAGGCCAATGCGCTCTTCAAGCAACTCGATACGGAAGTCGTGCCGGAAATGCGCAGCACGCTGACCGAGGCGCAGAAAACCTTCGGCGCGGCGCAATCGACGCTTTCGCAAGATTCGCCGGTCCAGTCCGACGTGCGTCAGGCCATGCAGGAACTCACGCGGACGCTGCAATCGCTCAATGCGCTCGCCGATTATCTGGAACGCCATCCGGAATCGCTGTTGCGCGGGAAAACGGGAGAAAAGCCATGAGGTTCGTCGCGTCGTTGTTGACTCTGGGCGCGGCAGGCGTGCTCGCCGCCTGCGCCTCGTCGCCGTCGAGCCGCTTCTACACGCTCACCGGAACGGACGCGCCGGGCGCGGCGCCCGCGCAGCCGGCCTCGCTCTATTTCGAACTCGCGCCGGTGGACATGCCGCAGCAGGTCACGCGCAACCAGTTGGTCGTGCAGACGAGCCCCGCGCAGGTCAAGGTGCTCGAAACGGAACGCTGGGCCTCGCTGCCGTCCGACGAAATGCGGCGCGCGCTGTCCGCGGATCTGACACGCCAGCTCGGGGCAATCGATGTCTCGGGCACGGCGCGGCCGGAAGGAACGCCGCTGTATCGCGTGAAGGTGAACGTGCAGCGCTTCGAATCGTGGCCGGGCTCGCGGGCCGTGATCGACGCCGTGTGGAGCGTGCAGACATCGGCGGGAGCGCAGACGACGCTCACGTGCCGGACCGTGGCGCAGGAACGCGTCGGCGATGGTTTCGATGCGCTCGTCGACGGGCATCGGCAGGCGGTGAGCGAGATTGCATCGGCGATTTCGAGCGGCGTGCGAAGTGTCGCCGCGCTGCCGCCCGCGCCCGCCGTGTCGTCGTCCGCGAAGGGCAAGACGGCCGCCAGCACGCCGAGTGCGCCGCTCTTGCCGTGCCCGGCGGGGAATCTGGCGGCGTTGTCACCAGACGACACCCACGCGCGGCGTCCCCTGTAATTTGCCGATGGCTTGCGTGCGTCCGTTAAGATCATTCTCGACTGCATTAAGAAATGATCGCGAAGATAGATAATGAAACTGATCGGTTCGCACACAAGTCCATACGTCCGCAAGGTTCGGATCGTGATGGCAGAGAAGAAGATAGATTGCGAACTGGTGCTCGAGGACGTATGGGCATCCGATTCCAAGATCCACGACTACAACCCGCTCGGCAAGGTGCCCTGCCTGATTCTGGACGACGGCGAAGCGGTGTTCGACTCGCGCGTGATCTGCGAATTCGTGGATACGCTCACGCCTGTCGGCAAGCTTCTGCCGCAGGAACGCCGCGAGCGCACCGAAGTGCGCTGCTGGGAAGCGCTCGCCGACGGCATGCTCGACGCCGCCGTGCTGATTCGCCTGGAAGGCGTGCTGCGTGAGGAAGGACAGCGCAGCGAGGCGTGGATCAAGCGGCAGCGTTTGAAGATCGACGACGGCATTCGCGCAATGGCGCGCGGTCTTGGCTCGAAGCAATGGTGCTCGGCGAACCGTTTCACACTTGCCGATATCGCCTGTGGCTGCGCGCTCAGTTATCTGGATTTCCGCCTGCCGGACTTGAATTGGCGCGATGCGCACCCGGCGCTCGATAAGTTTTACGCGCGGCTTGCGCAACGGCAGTCGTTCGTGGATACGGCGCCGGCTTGAACGCGAGTGGACGCTTCGCTTCCCGGATTGACGCGGCCTCGACGGCCGCGTTTGCTTTATTGAACGCTGCGCGTCGCCCATTCAGCATTCGCAAATCGATCTTGTCACGATAATCGCGGCAAATTTCCGATTGTTTTGCGGCTTGCTTCATACGACGACTGCTGCACGAAATCGTCACTAATCCGCAATTCAAATTGAATCTACTCCTAGATAGATTTTCGTAACGTTTAAGCCGTTGCAAATAATTAATATGCGACGGAATTCAAGCCGCAAGCTTTAAACGGCGGCTACTGTCGCTCAATTGGCCGCACCGACACCATTCGAAGGCAAAGTAAAACACCTCCCGTCAAAATCTATCTACCTAAAGATAGGTTACACAACGCGAAAACCCATGAAATCCACATAGTTATCCACAGGGTTATCTACCGTCTGACAGCGTCGACAACTTCGTCCAGTCTGGCGCGCGTTTGAAAAAGCCGGCAAGCAAGCAAACTGCCTTGAAATGCGGCATATAAGGCGCGCGCCGCCGCTTCCGGCTTGCCACCCGCATCGAGCGTGTCTTGCGCTTCACCTTCCGCGAGCACTTTCGCCAGCCAATTCTCGTTCGCCTTGAAAAAACCCTGCACGGCTTGACGAACCTTTTCGGGTAACGAATCGAAATCCGCCGAAAGCATGCCGCACAGGCACACTTGCTTCCCGTCGCCGAGAATGCGCCCAAACAGCTTCGTGTATCGATCGAGTTTTTTGTCGGCCGCCGCGGAACTATCGATGGCGTAGACCGACGACATGACATCCGCGCTGTAGGCGTTCACGGCTTCCAGCGCCAAATCTTCCTTGGCGGGAAAGTAGTAATGGATGCTCGACGTCTTCACGCCGACCAACTCGGACAAGTCGCGATAGCTAAAGCCGTTGTACCCGCGCGTCATGATGAGCGTCTGTGCATGTTCCAGCAGTGCTTCGCGTACGGTGTTCTTGTCCATTGCGCAGTCTCCGGATTTTCTGACACTGATGATAGTTATCGCATCACACGTCGGAGAATTTATCTATCGCTAGATAGACAGTCAAGCACTTGTATCAAAAAAGCTTTATTGCGTCGGTGGAAGTCGGCGAGTTTCGATGATCCGGAAAACTCGCCGATAAGCGTCAAAGCGCCTGCGTGGCCAACTGCTCCGCGCTCATCGCGGAAGTCTGCCCCGAAGCCGCCTGTTCGATGATGCCGCCACCAAGACACACATCGCCCTGATACAGCACCGCCGATTGCCCCGGCGTCACCGCCCATTGCGCGTCGTCGAAATGGAGCGCGAAGCGGGCATCGTCGGCGCGCGAGAAATGGCATGCGGCATCCTGTTGCCGGTAGCGCGTCTTCGCGCCACAAGCCGCGCCTTCTTCCGGCGCGAATCCGGCGACCCAACTCGTGTTTCCCGCTTCCAGCGTGTTCGACAAGAGCCACGAATGGTCATGCCCCTGCACGACATAAAGCGTGTTGCTCGCCATGTCCTTGCCCGCGACGAACCACGGCTCGCCGCTGCCGTCCTTCGCGCCGCCGATACCAATGCCCTTTCGCTGCCCAAAGGTATAGAACGCCAGTCCGATATGCTCGCCGACGACCTTGCCGTCCGGCGTCTTCATCGGACCGGGCTTGGTCGGCAAATAGCGATTCAGGAATTCGCGAAACGGCCGTTCGCCGATAAAACAGATACCGGTCGAATCCTTCTTCTTCGCGTTCGGCAAAGCGATCCGGGCCGCGATCTCGCGGACCTGCGTCTTCGGAATTTCTCCGAGCGGAAACAGCGTCTTCGATAACTGCTGCTGATTCAACCGATGCAGAAAGTACGACTGATCTTTCGTGGAGTCGGTCGCCTTGAGCAACTGGAACAGGCCGTCCTGCTCGCGCACGCGCGCGTAGTGCCCGGTCGCGATGGTTTGCGCGCCAAGCGACATCGCGTGATCCAGGAACGCCTTGAACTTGATCTCGGCATTGCACAGCACGTCCGGATTCGGCGTGCGGCCGGCCGAGTACTCGCGCAGGAACTCCGCGAACACGCGGTCCTTATATTCGGCGGCGAAGTTCACGGCTTCCACGTCGATGCCGAGCAGATCCGCCACCGACACCACGTCGATCCAGTCCTGACGCGTCGAGCAATATTCGCCGTCGTCGTCGTCTTCCCAGTTCTTCATGAAGAGGCCGACGACGTCGTAACCCTGCTCTTTCAGAAGCCATGCCGTGACCGACGAATCCACGCCGCCCGACATGCCCACCACTACTCTGCGCTTGCTCATAGGAATACCGCGGCTCAAGTCTGCTTAAGAGGCGCGACCGGCGCGACCGAATGCGTATGAATGAAATCGAGCGGCACGCGCCGCCCGGATAAATAATCGTCGACCCGCTGCATGACGAGCGGCGTCCGATGCCGCTCGCTGATCGCGCGGAGCTCGTCGGCGGTCAACCACATCGCGCGGACAATGCCTTCGTCCAGCGCCCGCCCCGCCGTCTCGCCGAGCGACTTGCCGCAAAACGTAAAGCTCAGATACGTGACATCGCCGCTCGCCCGCGTGAAGTGCGTCATGTACGCGCCGACGAGGGCCTCGGGTTCGAAGCGATGCGCCGTTTCCTCCAGCGTCTCGCGGATAGCTGCCTGAACCAGCGATTCGCCTGCTTCCAGATGACCGGCAGGCTGGTTGATTTTCAGGCCGCCGGATGTGTGCTCCTCGACGACGAGGAAGCGTCCATCGGCTTCGATGACCGAAGCCACCGTGACGTGAGGAGCCCAAGTATCTGATTTCATGTTCGATATTTTATCGTGCCGACGCTCATCGCGCCCGGCGCCTTCGAAGCTCGCTCGTGAGAACGAGTGACAACCCTCGGCGGGAAAGAACGAGTGCCGGATCGGCTCATTCTTCGGTTACAGTGGAGACAGCCGTTGATTCCAGCATTTGAAACGAAACTCAGCCCCGAGTTTCCTGACGCCAGCCCCGGCGCGGAAGCGAGAAGACAGGAGGATTCGAATATGCACATCGGAGTGCCTGCTGAAACGGGGGCGAACGAGGCGCGCGTCGCCGCCACGCCCGAAACGGTCAAGAAACTCGTCACTCAGGGGCATCGTGTTTCGGTGCAAAGCGGCGCGGGCTTGCGAGCAAGTTATGTCGACGACGCCTTCGCGCAATCGGGCGCCGATCTCGTCGATGCCGCCACCGCTTTTTCCGCCGAACTCGTTCTGAAAGTTCAGTCTCCGGGCATCGACGAACTCGCGTGGCTCACGCCGGGCGCCGTGGTCATCGGCATGCTCGATCCCTTCAATACCGAAAACACCGCGCGGCTCGCCGCCACCGGCGTGACCGCGTTCGCACTCGAAGCCGCGCCGCGCACGACGCGCGCGCAGAGTCTCGACGTGCTGTCGTCGCAGGCGAACATCGCGGGATACAAGGCGGTACTCGTCGCCTGCCAGTATTACCAGCGCTTCATGCCGATGCTGATGACCGCCGCCGGCACCGTGAAAGCCGCGCGCGTGCTCGTGCTGGGCGCGGGCGTCGCGGGACTGCAGGCGATTGCGACGGCCAAGCGCTTGGGCGCCGTGGTCGAAGCGTCGGATGTGCGGCCAGCCGTGAAAGAGCAGATCGAATCCCTGGGCGCGAAGTTCGTCGATGTCCCCTTCGAAACCGACGAGGAACGCGCGGCGGCGGAAGGCGTGGGCGGCTACGCGCGGCCCATGCCGCCGAGCTGGCTCGCGCGTCAGTCGGCGCAGGTGCATGAACGCGCGAAGGCGGCGGATATCGTCATCTCGACCGCGCTGATTCCCGGCCGTCCCGCGCCGACCTTGCTGTCCGTGGAAACGGTCAAGCATATGAAACCGGGCTCGGTGATCGTCGATCTCGCGGCGGGACGCGGACCCGAATTCGACGGCCGCAAAGGCGGCAACTGTCCGCTCACCGAAGTCGATCAGGTGGTGATGAAGCATGACGTGCATATCGTAGGCTTCACGAATCTGGCGTCGATGGTCGCCACCGACGCCTCCGCGCTCTACGCGCGCAACCTGCTCGACTTCCTGAAGCTGATCATCACGAAGGAAGGCACGCTCAACATCGACCTTGCGGACGATATCGTCGCGGCCACGCTTCAGTGCCGCGACGGGCAAGTCACGCGCCCGGCGGCTTAAAAGCACACGGAGATCAGCATGGACGTCATCAATCACACGGTGATCAATCTCATCATCTTCGTGCTGGCGATTTACGTCGGCTACCACGTGGTCTGGAACGTCACGCCCGCGCTGCACACACCCTTGATGGCGGTGACGAATGCAATCTCGGCAATCGTCATCGTCGGCGCGATGCTCGCGGTCGGTCTGACAATCGGCGGCGCTGGCAAGTTCTTCGGCACGCTCGCGGTGCTGCTTGCGGCGGTGAACGTGTTCGGCGGCTTTCTCGTGACCCGGCGAATGCTTGAAATGTTCAAGCGCAAAGAGCCGAGAAAACTCATCAAGAAGGAGGGCGCGTAAATGAGCATGAACGTCGTCACTCTTCTGTATCTCGTCGCTTCGGTATGCTTCATTCAGGCGCTGAAGGGCTTGTCCAATCCGAAGACCGCGCGCATCGGCAATACGTTCGGCATGGCGGGGATGGCGATCGCCATCGTCACCACGCTCGCGCTCATTGCGAAGCAGGCTTCCTATCTCGGTTCCAATCTCTCGCTCGGACTCACGCTCTTGTTCGCGGCGCTTCTGATCGGCGGCGCGGCGGGCGCCTATATCGCGGCGAAAGTCGAGATGACGAAGATGCCCGAACTCGTCGCCGCGATGCACTCGCTGATCGGGCTCGCGGCGGTCTGCATTGCGTATGCCGTGGTGTCGGAACCTTCGGCGTTCGGCCTTGCGCCGCCGGGCTATTACATGCCGTATGGCAATCGCGTCGAGTTGTTCATCGGCACGTTCGTCGGGGCGATCACGTTTTCCGGTTCGGTGATCGCGTTCGGCAAGCTGTCGGGCAAGTACAAGTTCCGGCTCTTTCAGGGCGCGCCCGTTACGTACTCGGGACAGCATCTCATCAACTTGCTCCTTGCCGTGGCGATGATTGGCTTCGGCGTGATTTTCATGCTGACGCAATCGTGGTTGCCGTTCATCGTGATGACGTTGATCGCGTTCGCGCTGGGCGTGCTCATCATCATTCCGATTGGCGGCGCGGATATGCCGGTGGTCGTGTCCATGCTCAATTCGTATTCGGGCTGGGCGGCGGCGGGCATTGGTTTCTCGCTCAACAATCCGATGCTGATCATCGCGGGTTCGCTGGTGGGATCGTCGGGCGCGATTCTGTCCTACATCATGTGCCGGGCGATGAACCGCTCCTTTTTCAACGTGATTCTCGGCGGCTTCGGCGGCGAAGCGGGCGGCCCGTCGGTGGGCGGCGCGCAGGAACAGCGCCCGGTGAAATCCGGTTCCGCCGATGACGCGGCCTTCATGCTCGGCAATGCGGAAAGCGTGGTGATCGTGCCGGGTTACGGGCTTGCGGTGGCGCGCGCGCAGCATGCGCTGAAGGAACTGACGGACAAGCTCGTGGAGAAAGGCATCGACGTGCGCTATGCGATTCACCCGGTCGCGGGGCGCATGCCGGGGCACATGAACGTACTGCTCGCCGAAGCGGAAGTGCCCTACGAAATGGTGCAGGAGATGGACGACATCAACAGCGAGTTCGGGCAGGTGGATGTGGTGCTCGTGCTCGGCGCCAACGACGTGGTGAATCCTGCGGCGAAGACCGACCCGAAATCGGCGATTGCAGGCATGCCGATTCTTGAAGCGTACAAGGCGCGCACGATCATCGTGAACAAGCGGTCGATGGCGGCGGGCTACGCCGGGCTCGATAACGAACTGTTCTACATGGACAAGACGATGATGGTTTTCGGGGACGCGAAGAAGGTGGTGGAGGATATGATGAAGGCGGTGGATTGATCGCATGAAGCCGCCGCGGCGACAGCGATAAACGCGCCAGCTTCGCTCGAAGAACGCTGGCGCAGCCGGCTTTACGGGTTCACGCGCACGAACGGTGCGCGACCTTCGGATGGCCCCGCGTACAATACCGCCTTTACGCCATCCAGAATCCCCCTCATGTCCTCCCCCCTCTTCGACTGGTTTGTCCCCTGCCCGCGCGGTCTCGAAGCGCCGCTTGCCGCCGAGCTCGCCGAGATCGGGGAGCGCCATGTCGCAAGCGCGCCGTTATCCGGCGGCGGAACGCTTGCCGTCGGCGCACAGGTTCCCGGTGGCGTGCACTTCCGGGGCGGCTGGGTCGCGGGCATGGCGGCGAATCTGCATTCGCGTATTGCGAGCCGCGTGCTCTTGAAGATCGCGCATGGCCCGTATCGCAACGAACACGATATCTACGAACTCACGCACCAGCAGCGCTGGGAGCAATGGTTCACGCCGAGCCAGACAATGCGCGTCGATCTCACCGCCATCAAGTCGCCGGTGAAGAGCCTCGAATTCACGACGCTGCGTGTCAAAGATGCCGTCTGCGACCGCCTGCGAGATGTTGCCGGCGCGCGCCCGAGCATCGACACCGCGCAGCCGGACGTGCGCGTGTTTGCGTTCCTCACGGTGAACGAATGCACGCTCTATCTCGATACCTCCGGCGAGCCGCTCTTCAAGCGCGGCTGGCGTCTGGACAAGGGCGCGGCGCCCCTGCGCGAAAATCTTGCAGCCGGCATCCTGCGTCTCACGGGATGGACGCCCGGCACGCCGCTCTTCGATCCGATGTGCGGCAGCGGCACCTTCCTCGCCGAAGCCGCGCAGACCGCGCTCGATATTGCGCCGGGTAGCGAACGGCGCTTTGGCTTCGAGAAGCTCAAGCCGTTTCATCCGGGCATGTGGCAGAAGCTCAAGTCGGCCGCTGGCGAAGCGAAGCGCGCCGCGCGCTCGGCGCGCTCGGAGTTGAACATCTTCGGCAGCGACATCTCCGGCGACATGCTGGAAAAGGCGCGCGCCAATCTGAGCCGCGCCGGTGTATCGAACCTGCAGCTCAAACAGGTCGATGCCCGCAACATGATGCCGCCCACGGAAGCGCCCGGCATTCTCGTGGCGAATCCGCCGTATGGCGAGCGGATCGAAGTGCGTGGACGCGGCCCGCGCGGCGAGATTCGCGACACGCCGCGCTCGCGTCGCGAGGATCGTGACGACGAAGAAGCCTTCGCGCGCGCTCAACCCGATCCCGCCGATACCGAATTCTTCATCTCCTTCGGCAACGCGCTCAAGCAACGCTTCCCGGGCTGGCGCGCCTACGTGCTGACCTCGGACCGCAAGCTGCCGGGCATGTTGCGGTTGCGCGAATCGACCAAGACGCCGCTCTTCAATGGCGCGCTCGAATGCCGTTTGTTCCGCTTCGATCTGATCGCGGGCAGCGTGCGGAATCGGACGAGCGAAGAGTAAGCAGCTTGGTTTGCGAGTAGGCGACACGTCGCAGTGCGGCGTTCGCCGCTTCGCTTCGGTGACTCGACTGCCGACAGTGCGCACCACGGAGGTCGAAGACATGCGACGAATCAATCCGTGATGCTGCGTAGATCCATCGGGCCTGAGACCCTGCGCATCGCCGCAAATCGATATTCCGCGCGCCGATTCGTCCGCGATGCAAGCACATACGCCCCGCGCGCTCCACTCGGCCGCACATTCCGCCCTACCCTCACCGCACTCACCGCACTCACCACTAGGCCGAATGGCCGAGTCCCCCTGCATCGAAGCCCGGCGCTACAATCGGCGAATGAACTCACTCACCGAACTTGCCAGCCCCATCGCCGTCGACGTCTATCGCGGCCGCCGCGAACGCGTGCTCGCCGCGATGCGCGCCCAAGGCGGGGGCATCGCCGTCGTGGCTACCGCGCCGGAAGTCTTGCGTAACCGCGACGCCGACTATCCCTTTCGCCACGACAGCTATTTCTACTATCTGACAGGCTTCACCGAGCCCGAGGCGACGCTCGTGCTGAACGCGAGCGCGCAAGACGGCGAGCCTGCATCCATCCTCTTTTGTCGCGAAAAGAACGCCGAGCGCGAAACCTGGGAAGGCTTTCGGTTTGGCCCCGAAGCCGCGCGCGATGCCTTCGGTTTCGATGCCGCCTTCGCCATCGATTCGCTCGACGAGGAGATGCCGCGTCTCATCGCGGATAGACCCGCGTTGTACTACGCGCTCGGGGCATCGGCGGAAGTGGACGCGCAAGTGCGCGGCTGGCTCGCCGCCGTGCGCGCGCAAGGCCGCAGCGGTGTTCGCGCGCCGGAAGAGGCACGCAATCTCCTGCCGCTGCTCGACGAGATGCGGCTCGTGAAAGACGCGCACGAAATCGCGATCATGCGACGCGCCGGGTCGATTTCAGCCGAAGCGCATCGGCGCGCCATGCGTGCGTGTCGTCCCGGCATGCACGAATACGAGATCGAAGCCGAACTGCTCTATACGTTCCGCCGACGCGGCGCGCAGGCGCCCGCTTACGGTTCCATCGTCGCGGCGGGGGCGAATGCCTGCGTGCTGCACTATCCGGCGGGCAATGCCATCGCGCGGGATGGCGACCTGATCCTCATCGACGCCGCCTGCGAACTCGACGGCTACGCCTCCGACATCACACGCACTTTCCCGGCAAGCGGTCTGTTCACGCCGCCGCAGCGCGAGCTTTACGACATCGTGCTGGCCGCGCAAAGCGCCGCCATCGAAGCGACCCGCGCCGGCGTCAGTTTCGACGCGCCGCATCAGGCCGCGGTGAAAGTGCTGTCGCAAGGTTTGCTCGATACCGGCATCCTCGATAAAGCGAAGTTCGGCACTATCGATGACGTGATCGGCGAACGCGCCTTCGCGCGCTTCTACATGCATCGCACGGGGCACTGGCTCGGCATGGACGTGCATGACGCGGGCGACTATCGCAACGCCGACGGCCCGCGCGATGCGCAGGGCGCGCGCGAGTGGCGCACGCTCGCCGCGGGCAACGCGCTCACCATCGAACCAGGCCTTTACGTGCGCGCCGCCGAAGACGTGCCCGAGCGCTACTGGAACATCGGCATTCGTATCGAGGACGACGCCATCGTCACGCCCGATGGCTGCGAGCTACTCACCCGCGAAGTGCCCGTCGATGCCGACGAAATCGAAGCGCTGATGCGCGAATCGAACCAAGACTGATATGAACGACACGACCAGGCCCGTGCACGACGAAGGGCATTTCGACCATGACATCGCCATTGTCGGCGCGGGGCCGGTCGGGCTCGCGCTCGCGGGCTGGCTTGCGCGGCGCAGCGCCACGCAACGCTTGTCGATCGCGTTGATCGACGCGCGCACGCCTGAAGCCGCCGCGAGCGATCCGCGTTCGCTCGCGCTCTCGCATGGCAGCCGCGTGATGCTTCAGCCGCTCGGCTTTCCCGCCGATGCCACGCCGATCCGACGCATCCACGTGTCGCAGCGCGGGCACTTTGGCCGCACGCTGATCGAGCACGACGAACACGAGTTGCCCGAGCTGGGCTACGTGGTGCGCTACGGTTCGCTCGTCAGTGCGCTTGCCAGCGGGGTGCGCGCAACGAACGTGGACTGGCTCACCGAGACCTCCGCGCTGCCGCCGCTGCAGGACGACGAGGGCGTCACCTTGCCGCTCAAGTCGTCGGCGGGCGAACGCACGATCCGCGTGCGCGTGCTGGTGAACGCGGAAGGCGGGCTGTATCAGCAGACTTCGGGCGAGAGCGCCGTCTCGAACGAACGGCACGCGCGCGATTACGCGCAAACGGCGATCGTTGGTACGGTGAGCGTATCGGAGCCTCAGGCGAACGTGGCATGGGAGCGCTTCACGCGCGAAGGTCCGATTGCGTTGCTGCCCTGCGGCGGCGCGCGTCACGCGGACTATTCGCTCGTCTGGTGCGGTTCGCCCGATGAAGCCGCGCGGCGCATGCAGCTCGACGACTCGGCGTTTCTCGCCGAACTCGGCGATGCCTTCGGTACGCGCATGGGCCGCTTCACGCGCATCGCGTCGCGGGCGGCGTTTCCGCTCGGGCTCACCGCGCTCCACGCGCTGGTGGATCGCCGCACGGTCGCAATCGGCAACGCGGCGCAGACCTTGCACCCGGTCGCGGGTCAAGGCCTGAACCTGGGCTTGCGCGATGCACGCGCGCTGTCGGATGCCTTGTCCGCCGATGGCGCGCGTCCGCTTGCGCTTCTGCACTTCGCTCAACGCCGCGCGCTCGACCGGCGTCTGACGATCGGCGCCACCGATACGCTCGCGCGCATCTTCACGGTGGACTTCGCTCCGCTTGCCGCGATGCGCGGGCTTGCCTTGACGGCGCTCGAGTTCCTGCCGCCATTGAAGACGGCGCTCGCCCGTCAGATGATGTTCGGGCAAAGACGCTGATCCGCTTTCTATCTGTATTCGGCGGCCCGTCGCACGACGCGACGCCGCCTCATTCGTCAGCACAAAGCCCGACTTATCCTCTATGAGCTCGTCCGCTTTCATAGAAGATTTAAAGACTTGCGCGCGATTGCTCTTAATTTCAGCACCCGCTTCGCGTTAAAATACGCGTTTCCCTTCAGCACTAGCAAACGCTCGACGCAGCGCGGCGCTTTTCATGGCGCCTTGCTTTATGTCGTCGGCGCCACGCCCAAGCCTTCATGCCAAGCATTGGTTCACACGTTCTGCGCAACAACCTGTTCGTCGCCCCGATGGCAGGCGTCACCGACCGTCCGTTCCGTCAGCTCTGCAAGCGCATGGGCGCGGGCTACGCGGTGTCGGAGATGGTCGCTTCGAACGCGCAGTTGTGGAAGAGCGAAAAGACCATGCGGCGCGCCAACCACGCGGGCGAAGTCGAGCCGATCTCCGTTCAGATCGCGGGCGCCGACCCGCAGATGCTGGCCGAAGCCGCGCGCCACAACGTCGCGAACGGCGCGCAGGTCATCGACATCAACATGGGATGTCCCGCCAAGAAGGTCTGCAACGTCGCGGCGGGTTCCGCGCTCTTGCAGAACGAAGAACTCGTGGCGCGTATCGTCGAGACGGTGGTGCAGGCCGTCGGCGTAGGGCCGGATGCCGTGCCCGTCACGCTCAAGATTCGCACGGGGTGGAATCGCGAGAACAAGAACGCGCTGAATATCGCGCGGATCGCGGAAGATGCCGGCATCTCCATGCTCACCGTGCATGGCCGCACGCGCGCGGACCTTTATAAGGGCGACGCCGAATACGAAACCATCGCGGCCGTCAAGAACGCGGTGAAGATTCCGGTGGTCGCGAACGGCGACATCACGACGCCCGAGAAGGCGCGGCACGTGCTGACGGTGACGGGCGCGGACGCGATCATGATTGGCCGCGCGGCGCAGGGTCGACCGTGGCTCTTTCGCGAGATCGAACATTTTCTGACGACGGGCGAACGGCTGCCGCCGCCGCTCATCGAAGAGATCCAGCAGGTGATGAACGAGCACCTCGAAGATCACTACGCTTTCTACGGGGAATTCACGGGCGTACGGACTGCGCGCAAGCACATCGGCTGGTACACTCGCGGCCTTTCCGGCGCCAACACCTTCCGGCACCGGATGAATACGCTGGACACGACCAAAGAACAATTGCTCGCGGTCAACGAATTCTTCGACGCGCAAAAAGCGTTGTCCGACCGTCTGGTCTATGTCGACGAGAGCGGCGACGACTGCGACGCGGCTGCCGAAGAATCGTGCGGCGGGCATCACGACATAGACCGACAAAAAGCCGCATGAGCAGACATAACATCGAACAATGCGTCCGCCAGAGCCTGGACAATTATTTTCAGGATCTGGACGGCTCCAACCCGCACGACGTCTACGACATGGTGATTTCGTGCGTGGAAAAACCGCTGCTCGAAGTGGTGCTCGAGCAGGCAGGCGGCAACCAGTCGCTTGCGGCCGAGTATCTCGGCATCAACCGCAACACCTTACGCAAGAAGCTTCAGCAGCACGGACTGATTTGATTCATCGGACCGGGGCGTCCGCCCTGGTCTGGCCTGGCTATCCTTTTTGGTTTCAGTGTTCACCATGATCAAGCAAGCGCTCATTTCCGTTTCCGACAAATCCGGCATCATCGACTTCGCCAAATCGCTGGCGGAGCTTGGCGTCAAGCTCCTCTCGACCGGCGGCACGGCGAAACTGCTGGCCGACGCGGGCTTGCCCGTCACGGAGGTCGCCGACTACACCGGCTTTCCGGAAATGCTCGATGGGCGCGTGAAGACGCTGCATCCCAAGGTTCACGGCGGCATTCTCGCGCGCCGCGATCTGCCGGAGCACATGGCGGCGCTGGAGAAGCACGACATTCCGACCATCGATCTGCTGGTGGTGAATCTGTATCCGTTTGTGCAGACCGTGGCGAAGGAAGAGTGCTCGCTGGAAGACGCCATCGAGAACATCGATATCGGCGGGCCGACCATGCTGCGCTCGGCGGCGAAGAATCATCGCGATGTCACCGTGATCGTCGATCCGGCCGATTACGCCACCGTGCTCGACGAAATGCGCGCGAATCACAACAGCGTGGCCTACAAGACGAACTTCCGTCTCGCCACGAAAGTGTTCGCGCATACCGCGCAATACGATGGCGCGATCACGAACTATCTGACGAGTCTGACCGAAGAGCTTCAACACGCAACTCGCAATACGTATCCGGCAACCTTCAACGTCGCTTTCGAGAAGGTGCAGGATCTGCGTTACGGCGAGAATCCGCATCAGAGCGCGGCGTTCTATCGCGATCTCGCGGTGCCCGCTGGCGCGCTCGCTAACTACGAGCAGTTGCAGGGCAAGGAACTCTCGTACAACAACATCGCTGATTCCGACGCGGCATGGGAATGCGTGAAGACCTTCGACGCGCCCGCCTGCGTCATCATCAAGCATGCGAATCCGTGTGGCGTGGCGCTCGGCGCAAACGCGCACGAAGCCTACTCGAAGGCGTTCAAGACCGATCCTACGTCGGCGTTCGGCGGCATCATCGCGTTCAATCGCGAAGTGGACGAAGCGGCGGCGCAGGCCGTAGCCAAGCAGTTCGTCGAAGTGCTGATCGCGCCTTCGTTCAGCGATGCCGCGCGCGCGGTGTTCGCGGCCAAGCAGAACGTGCGTCTCTTGCAGATCGCGCTCGGCGACGGTCATAACGCGTTCGACCTGAAGCGCGTGGGCGGCGGGCTGCTGGTGCAATCGCTCGATTCGAAGAACGTGCAATCGCATGAACTGCGCGTGGTGACGAAGCGCCACCCCACGCCCAAGGAAATGGACGACCTCATGTTTGCGTGGCGCGTGGCGAAGTTCGTGAAGTCGAACGCCATCGTGTTCTGCGGCGGCGGCATGACGCTTGGCGTCGGCGCGGGGCAGATGAGCCGCGTGGATTCGGCGCGCATTGCGGGCATCAAGGCGCAGAACGCGGGTCTCACGCTGACCGGCTCGGCCGTGGCTTCGGACGCGTTCTTCCCGTTCCGCGACGGGCTCGACGTGGTGGTCAATGCAGGCGCGACCTGCGTGATCCAGCCAGGCGGCTCCATGCGCGACGACGAAGTGGTCGCCGCCGCCGACGAGCACAATGTTGCGATGATTCTCACCGGCACGCGTCATTTCCGCCATTAATCGCTGCGGCATCCTTTATTATTGGCCTGTTTGCGCTGCCTGCTGATTGGCGGCACAAATAGGCCAATTTCATTTCGAACGACCGCCACGCCGGAGCGCATTTCCGCAAACATGAGAATTCTAGGCATCGATCCGGGCTTGCGCGTGACCGGCTTCGGCATCATCGACAAGTCCGGGCACTCGCTCACCTACGTGACGAGCGGCGTGATCAAGACAGCCGACGCAGACTTGCCTTCGCGTCTGAACACCATCTTCGAGGGCATTTCCACGCTCATCGGGCAGCACAATCCAGATCAGGCGGCGATCGAAAAAGTCTTCGTGAACGTGAATCCGCAGTCCACGCTGCTGCTCGGGCAGGCGCGCGGCGCGGCCATCTGCGGCATGGTGGCGAGCGGCCTGCCGGTCGCGGAATACACCGCGCTGCAATTGAAGCAAGCCGTGGTCGGCTATGGCCGCGCCACCAAGGAGCAAATGCAGCAGATGGTCGTGCGTCTGCTCGGCCTGACAGGCGTACCCAGCACCGACGCAGCGGATGCGCTCGGCATGGCGATCTGCCATGCGCATGGCGGCACCGGCCTCGCGGCGCTCGGCACCATCGCGCCGTCGCTGGCGAAAAAAGGCTTGCGCGTCAGGCGCGGTCGTCTCATCGGCTAATCAACCTCGATACTTACTGCAAATATGATCGGTCGCATTGCCGGCGTCCTGCTGGAAAAAAATCCGCCGCATCTGCTCGTCGATTGCGGCGGCGTTGGCTACGAAATCGACGTGCCGATGAGCACCTTCTACAACCTGCCGCATGCCGGCGAGAAGGTCGTCCTGCTCACGCAGATGATCGTGCGTGAGGACGCGCATCTGCTGTACGGATTTCTCACCGCGCAGGAGCGTTCGACGTTTCGCGAGTTGTTAAAGATCAGCGGCATCGGCGCGCGCATGGCGCTGGCCGTGCTCTCCGGCATGAGCGTGCAGGAGCTCTCGCAAACGGTGACGACGCAGGACGCCGCGCGCCTCACGCGCGTCCCGGGCATCGGCAAGAAGACGGCCGAGCGTCTGCTGCTCGAACTCAAGGGCAAGCTCGGCGCCGATCTCGGCGCAATGGCAAGCGCGGCTTCGCAGTCCGATCACGCCTCCGACATCCTCAATGCCCTGCTTGCGCTCGGCTATTCCGAGAAAGAAGCGCTCACCGCGATCAAGAACGTGCCTGCCGGAACCGGCGTCTCCGAGGGCATCAAGCTCGCGCTCAAGGCGCTCTCGAAAGGCTGATTCTGCGGGCGTTTCGTGTGTTGCGCCATTAGGCCGTTCGGCCAGGTTCATCGCGGGAAAGCTCGCTGTACAATCGACGGATGATCGAAACCGACAAACTTGCCGCTGAGCGCATCATCGCGGCCACGCCCGTCTCGCCGAACGAAGAAGCCTTCGAGCGCGCGTTGCGACCGCGCCAGCTCGACGAATACGTCGGCCAGGAAAAGGTGCGCGGCCAGCTCGAGATTTTCATCGAGGCGGCCAAGCGCCGTTCGGAAGCGCTCGATCATGTACTGCTGTTCGGGCCGCCGGGTCTCGGCAAGACGACACTCGCGCACATCATCGCGCGGGAAATGGGCGTTAATTTGCGACAGACCTCAGGGCCGGTGCTGGAGCGCGCGGGCGACCTCGCTGCCCTCCTCACCAATCTCGAAGCGAATGACGTGTTGTTCATCGACGAGATTCATCGGCTCTCGCCGGTCGTCGAGGAAATTCTTTATCCGGCACTGGAGGATTATCAGATCGACATCATGATCGGCGAAGGCCCGGCCGCGCGTAGCGTGAAACTGGATCTGCAGCCGTTCACGCTCGTCGGCGCGACCACGCGCGCGGGCATGTTGACCAATCCTCTGCGCGACCGCTTCGGCATTGTGTCGCGGCTCGAGTTTTATAACGCGAGCGAACTGGCGCGTATTGTGTCGCGTTCGGCTTCGTTGCTGAAGGCGGAGATCGTGCCCGAGGGCGCGCTCGAGATTGCGCGGCGTTCGCGTGGCACGCCGCGTATCGCGAACCGGCTGCTGCGCCGCGTGCGCGATTTCGCCGAGGTGAAAGCGGACGGCAACATTACCGCCGAAGTCGCGGATGCCGCGCTGAAGATGCTCGATGTCGATCCCGTCGGCTTCGACCTGATGGACCGCAAGCTGCTCGAAGCCATCCTGCAGAAGTTCGATGGCGGCCCGGTGGGCGTGGACAATCTCGCGGCGGCTATCGGCGAAGAGCGCGATACCATCGAAGACGTGCTGGAGCCGTATCTGATTCAGCAAGGGTATTTGCAACGCACGCCGCGCGGGCGCGTGGCGACGTTGCTGACTTATCGGCACTTCGGGCTGGCTGCGCCCGATGCAGGGCCGATTCGCGAGCTTTGGGATGCGAAGGGGTGAGGGTTAGGCTTGCTTTCGCAACCCATCGTCGTCCGTATCCGTCGCCAGATGCGAAACGTCGCCCCACAAAACCACCCTCGCCGCATCCCCGTCGTAATCCACGACATTGACGCTGCAATTCAACAACGGCCAGTCGCGAGCGTCCTGCAACGACAGCTTCTTAGCAAACCGATAGATGCAGTCCAGCACGCCGCCATGCGCCACGCACGCAATGCGCCCGCCCGGATGCGCGGCTAGGATAGGCTCCATTGCATGCACGACACGGTGATAAAACACCCGCTGTGATTCGCCACCCGGCGGCGTAAAACCCGGGTCCCGCGTTTGCCACTCGACGAACTCCGCAGGAAACTTCTCGCTGATCTCGTCGCTGTCATGACCTTGAAACGCGCCGTACAAGCGCTCGCGCAGTCCCTTCGAAAGACACAGTTCGAGCCCGAGCGCATCCGCGAAAGGACGCGCCGTTTGCTGCGCGCGTTGCAGGTCACTCGAATAGACCGCATCGAGCCCGCCCTCGCGCGCCAAGCGCCGGCCCAGTTGCTCGGCCTGCAGACGCCCGTGCTCGGAGAGCGGAATGTCGATATGCCCTTGTATGCGCTTGATGCGATTCCAGTCGGTTTCGCCGTGGCGAATGAAAAGGACCTGAGTGGTCATGGCGTTTCCGGTTGCGGCCGCACTTGCAGCCAGAATGTGACCGGCCCGTCGTTCACGAGCGATACCTGCATGTCCGCACCGAATTCGCCGGTCTCGACCACCGGATGCTTCTTGCGCGCCTCGCGCACGAAGTGGTCGAAGAGGCGCTTGCCTTCGTCGGGCGGCGCGGCGGGCGTGAAGCTCGGACGCAAGCCGCTCGACGTATCGGCGGCAAGCGTGAATTGCGACACCAGCAAGACGCCGCCCGCGCGCCCCGCGCCATCCATGTTCTGCACGGAAAGATTCAACTTGCCGGCAGCGTCGCTGAAGACTCGATACGCAAGCATCTTCGCCAGCAGCTTGTCGGCGGTTGCTTCGTTGTCGCCGCGCTCGGCGCAGACCAGCGCGAGCAAGCCTGCGCCGATGGCGCCCGTGACACGCTCGCCCACGCGCACGTCGGCGCGCGCCACGCGCTGGATGAGCGCAATCATGCGGTCAACGTGATCCGCGCAAAACGGCGCTTGCCGACTTGCACGACGAACTCGCCCGCTTCGACTTTCAAGCCTTTGTCGGTGATGGTCACGCCATCGATCTTCACGCCGTTCTGCTCGATGTTACGCAGCGCTTCGCTCGTCGATGGCGCGAGTCCCGCCTGCTTGAGCAACTGACCGATCGCGAGCGGCGCACCCGCGAGCGTGACGCTCGGGATATCGTCCGGCACGCCGCCCTTCGCGCGATGATTGAAGTCTTCGAGCGCGCGCTCGGCATCCGGCGCCGAATGAAAGCGCGTGACGATCTCCTGCGCCAGCAACACCTTGAAGTCGCGCGGATTGCGGCCGCCTTCCGCTTCCTTCTTGAAGCCCGCGATTTCCTCGATGCTGCGGAAAGACAGCAGTTCGAAATATCGCCACATGAGCACGTCGGAGATGCTCATCAGCTTGCCGAACATCTCCGTCGGCTTCTCGCTGATCCCAACGTAATTGTGCTTCGACTTCGACATCTTCTCGACGCCATCGAGACCTTCGAGCAGCGGCATCGTCAGAATACATTGCTGCTCTTGACCGTATTGCTTTTGCAATTCGCGGCCGACAAGCAGATTGAATTTTTGGTCCGTGCCGCCGAGTTCGAGGTCCGCGTTCAGCGCGACGGAGTCGTAGCCTTGCATCAGCGGGTAAAGCAACTCGTGGATGGAAATGGGCACGCCGCCCTGAAAGCGCTTGGTGAAATCCTCGCGTTCCAGAATTCGCGCGACCGTGTAGCGCGATGCCAGCTTGATCATGCCGTCGGCGCCGAGCGGCATCGACCATTCGCTGTTGTAGCGAATCTCGGTCTTCTCGCGGTCGAGCACGAGCGCGGCCTGTTCGAAATACGTCTTTGCGTTGTTTTCGATCTGCTCGCGTGTGAGCGGCGGGCGGGTGGCGTTGCGGCCGGAGGGATCGCCGATCAGCGAAGTGAAATCGCCGATCAGAAAAATGACCTGATGCCCGAGGTCCTGCAACTGGCGCATCTTGTTCAGCACGACCGTATGGCCGATATGAATGTCCGGCGCCGTCGGATCGAGGCCGAGCTTGATGCGCAGCGGCTTGCCCGTGGCCGCGCTTTTGGCGAGCTTCAGCGCGAATTCATCTTCGATCAGCAGTTCGTCGCAACCGCGCTTGGCGATGGCGAGCGCGTTGCGCACTTCGTCGGTAATCGGAAAGGCTTGCGCGGCAGGTGCGTTGGATTCAGTGGTCATGCTTTGCGGCTTGTGAGGTCAAAATGAGCGGTCGCGGGCGGCACTAACGCCGATGACGAAGCCGTCCGAACAACGCGGCGACATTCGCGAAAATGAGTGCAATTGCAGGTTCGAGCCGACGATTTTACGCGATGACGTGCCCTTTCGCGCCCTTTCGGCCAGCAATCGCGCCCGAATTGCAGAGCGAGGCTTTTGACGCCGCTTAACGATTCGGCCAGTTACGCGGATAATCGCGGCTTAGCGGACTCGAGCGAATCGAAGGAGAGCAGCGTGGGTAAAAAGACCGAGGTAATCGAAAGCGGCGCGGCGGACGGCGTGTACTTCGGTTTGATGTCCGGCACGAGCATGGATGGCGTCGATGGCGTCGCGGTGCAGTTCGCGACCGGCAAGACGCCCGTTGTTCTTGGCGAGGCTCACGTCTCGTTCTCGAAGGGTTTGCGCGACGCGCTTTTCGAACTCCAAGCGCCCGGCGCCAACGAGCTTGAACGCGAGGCGCTCGCCGCCAACGCGCTCGCCACGCGCTACGCCGTTTGCTGCCACGAATTGCAGAGCATGAGCGGCTATTCGTCCACAAAGGTGCGCGCAATCGGCGTGCATGGCCAGACGGTGCGGCATCGGCCGGAAAAGGGTTACACGCGCCAGATCAACAATCCCGCGTTGCTGGCGGAAATGACGAACATCGACGTAATAGC
This sequence comes from Caballeronia sp. GAWG2-1, assembly GCF_023631405.1. Classification (NCBI taxonomy): domain Bacteria; kingdom Pseudomonadati; phylum Pseudomonadota; class Betaproteobacteria; order Burkholderiales; family Burkholderiaceae; genus Caballeronia; species Caballeronia sp. GAWG2-1. The sequence continues at coordinate 53,963 of NZ_JALQDD010000003.1, read as the reverse complement.
AGATTTCCGCAGCCGCGATGTCGCCGCCGGCGGCCAGGGCGCGCCGCTCGTGCCGGCGTTTCACGCGACGCTCTTCGGCGCGAAAAACGAAACGCGCGTGGTCTGCAATCTCGGCGGTATCAGCAACATCACGATTCTCTCGTCGAGCGGCGCGGTACGCGGCTTCGACTGCGGCCCGGCAAATGCGCTGCTCGACGAATGGGCGCTTCGTCATCTGCAAAGACCCTATGACGATGGCGGACAATTCGCGGCATCGGGTCAAGTCGATCAGGCTCTCTTGAACGCGTTTCTCGACGAACCGTTCTTTCAGGAAGCACCGCCCAAGAGTACCGGGCGCGACTTGTTCAATCCCGCATGGCTCGACGCCAAACTCGCGGCGTTCACGGGCCTCGCTCCCGCCGATGTACAAGCCACGCTCGCCGCGCTGACGGCGACTTCGGTGGCGCGCGAGATCGAGCGTCACGCATCCGACGCCCGCGCGGTCTACGTTTGCGGCGGCGGCGCGCGTAATCCGGTGCTGCTCAGGATGCTTCAACAGGCGCTGGAAGAAAGCGGCGTGGCGGGCGTTCCCGTCATGACGACCGACGCGCTCGGCGTGCCGCCGCAACAGGTCGAGGCTTTTGCCTTCGCGTGGCTCGCAATGCGCTGCGTCGCGCGCAAGCCCGGCAATCTGGCAGCCGTGACGGGCGCAGCGGGCGAACGCGTGCTCGGCGCAATCTATCCGCACTGAGCCCACTAAAACCTGAAACGAAAACGGAGCCCGAAGGCTCCGTTTTTCATTCGACCGCTAAACCGAACTCAGACCGAGAACGACGATCCGCAACCGCAAGTGGTCGTGGCGTTCGGATTCTTGATCACGAACTGCGCGCCATTGAGGTCGTCCTTATAGTCGATCTCCGCGCCGACGAGATATTGATAGCTCATCGAATCGACGAGCAATTGCACGCCCGCCTTGTCCATCACGGTGTCGTCTTCGTTGACGGCTTCGTCGAACGTAAAACCATACTGGAAGCCCGAGCATCCGCCGCCCTGCACGAACACGCGCAGCTTCAGTTCCGGATTGCCTTCTTCATCGATCAATTGCTTGACCTTGTCCGCGGCCGCGTCGGTGAAGACGAAGGGCAAAGGCATCTCGGTCGTGGGGGTGTCGCTCACAGTGCTCATTCGAATTCTCCAATTAAGCTTCTAACCGCTATTGTAGGGCTCTTCCTAACATCGTGCTCGATGTCCATGAAATCAATGGGCTAAAGCAAATTCGACACAATTTGGCGCAGCGCGCGTCAGAACAAAAAAAGCCGCCGGCACGTGCGGTGCGGGCGGCTTTTTCGGGCAACTTCGCGTCCAGTAAGACGGAGGCGAAGCGCCAAAGCGCTTAACGCTTCGAGAACTGCTTCCGGCGGCGTGCCTTGTGGAAACCGACCTTCTTACGTTCCACTTCACGCGCGTCGCGGGTGACGAAGCCAGCGTTCGACAGTTGCGACTTGAGCGTTGCGTCGTAGTCCATCAGCGCGCGGGTGATGCCGTGGCGAACCGCGCCTGCCTGACCCGTTTCACCGCCGCCCGACACGTTGACCTTGATGTCGAACGTGCTTGCGTGATTCGTGAGTTCCAGCGGCTGACGCACGATCATCAGCGAGGTTTCGCGCGAGAAGTAGTCGGCGATGGGCTTGCCATTGACGACGATATCGCCCTTGCCCGACTTGATGAAGACGCGAGCGACGGCGCTCTTGCGGCGGCCCGTACCGTAGTTCCAGTTACCGATCATGTGGGCTCCCCTTAGATCTCGAGCGCTTTAGGCTGTTGAGCCGTATGCGGATGCGTTGCTTCGGCGTAGACCTTCAGCTTCTTGATCATTGCGTAGCCGAGCGGACCCTTCGGCAGCATGCCCTTCACGGCCTTCTCGAGCGCGCGGCCCGGGAAACGCTCTTGCATTTTGCCAAACGTCGTTTCATAGATGCCGCCCGGGTAGCCCGAGTGACGATAGTACTTCTTGTCCGTAGCTTTATTGCCCGTGACCTTCAGCTTGCCGGCGTTGATGATGATTATGAAATCACCAGTGTCGACGTGCGGGGTGAATTCAGGCTTGTGCTTGCCGCGAAGACGGCGTGCCACTTCGCTGGCGACACGGCCGAGAACCTTATCCGTCGCGTCAATCACGTACCATTCACGCGTCACCTCATGGGCTTTTGCGGAAAACGTCTTCATGATCGATCCAAAAATTTAAATCTGCCCTTGGCTGTTTTCAGCCTTTACCTTTGTTCGGTCCTGCTTATATGAGCGTTCAAGAACTTGCGTTCAGGACGCGCTGCAGGCTCTCCCTGACTTCTCTTCGCGGGCGTGGAACGAAGAGAACTTTGGATTATAAAGGGAAATAGTCGCGGAGGTCAAAAGGATGACGCTATTGGCCCGCCGCATGGGCGCTGTGGGCGAAAAAAAGCCCGAGCGCTGAGGGCTCGGGCTTAATCCACCAAAGGAGGAGGTGGAGGAGACGCGGTAGATGTGTCTAACTGCGACAACCAATGAGACGAGTATAGGCACGGTCATGCGGGGAGGCAAGAAGATTTGCATCGTGAAAGATGAGTTCATAATGTGAAATTTCGGTTACTGTGCAGTGTGCGCAACTTCATCTTTTAAATCATCGCGATAGAACGGATTTCAGCGGTCATCCAGAGCGATTTACCCCGCTAGAGTCCTTCCTCCACTTCGCGAATCTGTTATCCGGCGGCAATACCCTCACGTAAAGGTTTGCTCGTCAACCGGTAGATGCGCGCATGCGCAGCCATCCCGACGACCGCGAGCCGCTACAATGAAACCCCCGTAAACGTAGAACGCTGGAGCCTGAGCATGGAAAGCAAAGTGAGCTGGATGGGACCGGACGGCATGGCGTTCGCGGCCGAAACGGGCAGCGGTCATATCGTCACGATGGACGGAGCGCCCGAAGGCGGCGGACGCAATCTCGCGCCGCGTCCGATGGAAATGGTGCTGCTTGGCACCGGCGGCTGCACCGCCTACGACGTGGTGATGATCCTGAAAAAGAGCCGCCAGGAGATTCAAGGCTGCTCCGTCACGCTCAAGGCCGATCGCGCGAGCGAAGATCCCAAGGTCTTCACGAAGATTCACTTTCACTTTACGGTCACGGGCAAGAATCTGAACCCGGCGACCGTCGAGCGCGCGATCAACCTGTCGCATGACAAGTATTGCTCGGCGTCGATCATGCTGGCGAAAACCGCGGAACTGACGCATTCGTTCGATATCGTCGAAGTCTGAGCGAGCGCGCAAGCAAAAAAGAGCCGGCGTCACGCGCGTGACGCCGGCTCTTTCTTTTGGAATACGACAAAGCGGGCCGATAAGCCGGATTCTGTGCACGCAATACGCCCGAAAGCGATCGCGCGTGGCAGTCATTCCTCTAGGCGCGTCATTGCTGACGCGCTCAAGCTTCCTACCCGCAGACGAACGGGGGCACCGTCCTGCATCTCGAAGATGCGCGCCTGCCTATTTGGAATTGCTCCGGGTGGAGGTTACCGTGCCGGCCAGTCTCACGATGGCCGCGGTGCGCTCTTACCGCACCGTTTCACCCTTACCTGATCTCCCGACTTGCGCCAGGAGCCATCGGCGGTTTGCTTTCTGTTGCCCTGTTCCGCGTGTTGCCACGGATGGCCGTTAGCCATCACCCTGCCCTGTGGAGTCCGGACTTTCCTCGCCCTCGACGCACGAAACGTCGAAGCCGCGACTGCCTGGCCTGCTTTGCGGGGTCGATTCTAGCATCGGGTGTCTACCGCATCTCGAGGAATAGCTTTTTGCCTGGCGAATCGTGCGCGCTGCGTTGGCCGCGACGTCTCACGCGCTGCTTCTGCCCGAACGAAACACTGTCGTATCGTCGTAAAACTCGGGGGATTCGTTTGCTTGCCACCAGCCCGGCACGCCAAGCACAGGTATCGGCGAGAAGGCGCGGCTTTCGATCGTCCCGGCATTCAGGCTTGCCGTTACGCGTTCATCGAGCAAGTCGCGGCGGGCGGTATCGTCAAGAGAGAAGTAGTCAGCGGGCACCGGCACGAGCCACGCGTGACCCGTGCACGCCTTGTACGGCGCAACGAGTTTCTCCAGCAACGCGTGTCCGAAGATGAGCGCCTCACAGCGCGTACCCCACGCCGCACGGCCCTCGATGAAGAGCGCACGCCAGTCGAAGCGGCGCAAGGCATCGGCGAGCATTGCGTCCGAGTAAGCGAAAAACACCGCGTTTTCGTCGAAAAGCGTAAGTGCATCGCGCACGCCGCCGCGCGTCGGACCGATACCGCGCGTCTCGATCTGCTCGGCCTGTCGCGCATTGAGCGCCGCCTTGACACGCGGATACGCAAACCACATCAGGCCGTTGAAAAAATCGTGGAGGTTATGGCGCGTGGGCACGCATCCCGTTTCGGCGATATGCCCTTCATACGACGCCCCGTCCGGCAAGGCTTCCTGCGCGATAAACGCGAGCGGCCGAGCGCGCCCCGTGACATGCGCGGCGGTATGGGCGTCGTCGTTCAGGACGGACAAATAGCGCGCCGGGCTATCGAGCGCGGCGGCTTGCCAGCGCCTGCCGCGCGTTTCGATCGATGGTAACCACGGGCGCGTCCAGTCGATTGCCGCGAAACGGCCAACGCCGTTTTCAGCCGCCCCCGACGCGCCGCTCACTCAACTTGCCTCCACGAAGCGCCATCCGATCGATTCCCCGCCACGCAGCGGCACGACCTCTTCGTCGCCGACGGAAAACTCGGCGGGCAGCGTCCACGATGCGCGCTCGAGCGTCACTTTCTCGGCACTGCGCGGCAGGCCGTAGAAATCCGCGCCATGAAAGCTCGCGAAACCTTCCAGTTTGTCGAGCGCGCCGGCTTTATCGAAGGCTTCCGTATAGAGTTCAAGCGCGTGGAGCGCCGTGTAGCAGCCCGCGCAACCGCACGCGTGCTCTTTCAAGCCTTTCGGATGCGGCGCGCTGTCCGTGCCGAGGAAAAAGCGCGCGTTGCCGGAAGTCGCCGCCTCGACCAGCGCCACGCGATGCGTCTCGCGCTTCAACACCGGCAGGCAGTAGTAATGCGGCCGGATGCCGCCCACGAGAATGGCATTACGGTTGAACAGCAGGTGATGCGCGGTGATGGTCGCGCCGATCGTGCCATCCGGACCTTCGGCGTCGCGCACGTAGTCGGCGGCGTCCTTCGTCGTAATGTGCTCGAACACGACCTTGAGCGCGGGGAAATCGCGGCGCAGCGGCAGCAGCACGCGGTCGATGAACACCTTCTCGCGATCGAAGATATCGATATCGCCATCGGTCACTTCGCCGTGGATGAGCAGCGGCATGCCCGTTTCCTGCATGACTTCGAGCGTCTTCGCGCATTTGCCGAGGCTCGTCACGCCCGCGTCCGAATTGGTCGTCGCGCCCGCCGGATAGAGCTTCACACCGTGCACGAAGCCGCTTTCGCGCGCCCGGCGGATCTCGTCAGGCGGCGTGTTGTCGGTGAGATAGAGCGTCATCAGCGGCTCGAAACGCGCGGCGGCGCCGTCTTTCGGCAGCGCGGACAGGATGCGCTCGCGATAAGCCGCGGCCATTTCCGTAGTCGTCACGGGCGGCTTCAGGTTCGGCATGATGATCGCGCGACCGAACTGGCGCGCCGTATGCGGCAGGACGGCGGCGAGCATCGCGCCGTCGCGCACGTGCAGATGCCAGTCGTCGGGACGCGCAATCGTGAGTGTCGTGAGCGAATCGGGCGAGGCGGAATTGGACATGGCGTGATGGCGGCGGAAACGTTGGAGTCGGGAGATCTAAAGACCTGGCAAAAACATCCGTGGAAAATTGACAACGCCGCGTTTTGCCCGACGCCGTTCGAATTTTGGATGACTGCCCCGGTGATATGCTTGTCGGATGTATTGTAACAACGGGCTCAATGCCCTTACCGGCTCTCGCTTTCAGCAACATGTGCCAACTTCTCGGAATGAACTGCGCCGAACCGACCGATGTGACGTTCTCGTTCACCGGGTTCGCCGCGCGTGGCGGGGTCACGGATCACCACGCGGACGGCTGGGGTATCGCGTTCTTCGAGGACAAGGCGTGCCGGCTTTTCATTGACCATGAATCGTCCGCCAAGTCGCCGCTCGCGGAGATGGTGAAGCGCTATCCGATCAAATCGAAGAACACCATCGCGCATATTCGCAAGGCGACGCAAGGGCATATCCTGCTGGAAAACTGCCATCCGTTCCTGCGTGAGTTGTGGGGACGGCACTGGATCTTCGCGCACAACGGCGATCTCAAAGACTACGCGCCCGAACTGAACGGCCTGTATCAACCCGTCGGCAACACGGACAGCGAGCTTGCCTTTTGCACGCTGCTGGAAGGTTTGCGCAAGGCGTTTCCGCGCTCGCAGCCGCCGCTGGAAGAATTGTTCGACGCGCTCGCCTCACTCACAGGCGAGATCACGAAGCACGGCGTGTTCAATTTCCTGATGTCCAACGGCCAGGCGCTCTTCTCGCACTGCTCGACGCATTTGTACTATTTGGTTCGCAGTTGGCCGTTTTCGACCGCGCATCTGATCGACGCGGACATGTCGATCGATTTCGCCAAGTACACGACGCCGGAAGATCGCGTGGCGGTCATCGCCACCTCGCCGCTCACCGATAACGAAGTCTGGACGCGTTTTGCGCCCGGCGATCTCGCCATGTTCCAGAAAGGCGCGCTCTCGCGCACGGTGAACATTCCGGTGCCGGATGAAGTCGCGAAGAAGGCCGCCGAGCCGCTTGCCAAAGCGTGCGTGGGATCGGCGCTGAAGATCGAGGAAATTCAGTCGACGGCGTCGGTGGAAACCGAACTCGGGATCGAATAAAACGAATCGAACGCTGAATAAAAACGGCCTTCCTCACGGAAGGCCGTTTTGCATGACGCCGCTAAAACGCGTCAGTGCAGGATTTTCGCCAGAAAGTCCTTCGCGCGATCCGACTTCGGATTCGCAAAGAACGCTTCCTTCTGGTCGTCCTCGACGATCAATCCCTTGTCCATGAAGATCACGCGATGCGCGACCTTCTTCGCGAAGCCCATTTCGTGCGTCACGCACATCATGGTCATGCCTTCCTGCGCGAGTTCGACCATCACGTCGAGCACTTCGTTGATCATCTCGGGATCGAGCGCGGAGGTCGGTTCGTCGAAGAGCATGGCAATCGGGTCCATCGACAGCGCGCGGGCAATCGCCACGCGTTGCTGCTGACCGCCCGACAACTGGCCCGGAAACTTGTCCGCGTGCGCGCGCAGGCCCACGCGATCGAGCAGTTTGAGACCCTTCGTCGTCGCTTCGTCGTTCGAACGGCCCAGCACCTTGATCTGCGCGAGCGTCAGGTTCTGCACGATCGACAGATGCGGAAACAGCTCGAAATGCTGGAACACCATGCCGACCTTCGAACGCAGCTTCGAGAGATTGGTCTTCTTGTCCGTGAGCGATTGACCGTTGATGGTGATCTCGCCCTTCTGAAACGGTTCGAGCCCGTTCACGGTCTTGATGAGCGTCGACTTCCCCGAACCCGACGGGCCGCACACCACGACGACCTCGCCTTTCTTCACTTCGGTCGTGCAGTCCGTCAGCACCTGGAACTGCCCATACCACTTGGAAACATTCTTGATAGAGATCATCTTGCGACCTTTTTCTGAAGACTTTTTACGAGTGCCGATGCCAACACGCAAACCACGAAATAGCACGCGCCGGCGAACAGCACCATCTCGACGGTCGTGCCGTCGCGGTCGCCGATGTTCGTCGCCGTGCGGAAGAAGTCCGCGAGACTGATCACGTAGACGAGCGACGTATCCTGGAACAGGACGATTGCCTGCGTGAGCAACAGCGGCACCATTGCGCGGAAAGCCTGCGGCAGCACGACGAGTTTCATCGCCTGGCCGTAGGTCATGCCGAGTGCGAACGCCGCGTTCACCTGACCGCGCGCCACCGCCTGAATGCCCGCGCGAATGATCTCCGAATAGTACGCAGCTTCGAAGAGCGAGAACGCGACCATCGCGGAAGCAAGGCGAATGTCGATATCGGCGGATAAGCCGAGCACATTCTGCAGCAACTGCGGCACGATCAGGAAAAACCACAGCAACACCATCACGAGCGGAATCGAGCGGAACACCGTGACGTAAGCGCTCGCGAACCACTGCAAGGGCTTCACACCCGACAGACGAAACAGCGCGAGCACCGTGCCCCAGACAATGCCGATCACGATGGCGAGCACCGTGATCTGCAGCGTGATGATGGCGCCCGTCCACAGCGTGGGCCACGCGCCCACAATGCCGCTCCAGTTGAATTGATGCATTACTTGCCTCCGATGTAGCCAGGCAACCGGGTCTTCGCTTCTACCCAGCGCATCAGGTTCATCACGACGAGGTTGATGAGCATGTAAGCGAGCGTCACCGCGATGAACGACTCATACGTCTGCGCCGTGTAGTCGACGAGTTGCCGCGCCTGTGCCGAAAGGTCGAGCAGACCGATGGTCGACGCGACCGCCGAATTCTTGAACACGTTGAGGAATTCCGACGTGAGCGGCGGCACGATGATGCGATAAGCGACCGGCATCAACACATAGCGATACGTCTGCCATTGCGTGAAGCCCATCGCGAGACCCGCGTTGCGTTGACCAGGAGGCAGCGCGCTGATGCCCGAGCGCACCTGTTCGCACACGCGCGCGCCGGTGAAGAGTCCGAGACAGATGATCGACGAGGAAAAGAACTGCGCCGATGGCGGCAGTTGCTTGAACCAGTTGCCGATGGAAGGCGGCAGCAACTCGGGTATCACCAGATACCAGACGAAGAACTGCACGATCAATGGAATATTACGAAAGATCGCGACATAGACAGTGCCGATGGCCGCCAGGAAGCGATTCGGGACCGTGCGCAAGATGCCGAACAACGAGCCGACCACAAGCGCGATCACCCAAGCCGCGAGCGACACGGTAATCGTCACCCAGAAGCCGGAAATCAGCCAGCCGAGATACGTGGTGGGCTCGCCGGTCGAAACCGGACTCAGCAGAATGCCCCAGTTCCAGTGGTAAGACATGGACCTCACTCCAAAAAGAAACGGAAGAAGCAAGCTCCTTCCGTCTCGTTCGCTCGATAGTCGAACCGGTTAGTCGATTACTTTGTCATTCGGGCTCTTGAAGAGAGCCTTGATGTCGTCGCTTTCCGGGAAGTTGAGGTTGAGGCCCTTCGGCGGAATCGGGCTTTCGAACCACTTCTTGTAGACCTTGTCGGCGTCGCCCGAGGTTTCCACCTTGGCGATGGCGTCGTCCACGACCTTCTTGAACTCGGGGTCGTTCTTGCGCATCATGCAGCCGTACGCTTCATGCGATTGCGGCGCGCCGACGATCACGAAATCGTTCGGCGTGTTGGACTTGGCGCGTTCGCCCGCGAGCAGCGCATCGTCCATCATGAACGCGACGGCGCGGCCGGTCGACAGCGTGAGAAACGACTCGCCGTGATCCTTCGCGCTGATGATGTTCATGCCCATGCTCTTGTCCTGATTCATCTTGCGAAGCAGGCGCTCGGAAGTCGTGCCGGCGGTCGTCACGACCGTCTTGCCCTTCAGGTCCGCCCAGTCCTTCACGCCGGAATCCTTCTTGGTCATGAGGCGCGTGCCGATCACGAAAATCGTGTTCGAGAAGGCCACTTGCTGCTGACGTTCCGCGTTGTTCGTGGTCGAGCCGCACTCGAGGTCCACCGTGCCGTTCTGCACGAGCGGAATACGGTTTTGCGAAGTGACCGGCGTGAGCTTCACCTTCAGATTCGGCATGTTGAGCTTCTGCTTGACCGCTTCCACGACCTGCAGCGCGAACTCATGCGAATAGCCGACGACGTTCTGCTTGTCGTCGTAGTACGAGAAAGGAATGGACGACTCGCGATGCCCCAGCGAGATCACACCCGTGTCCTTGATTTTCTTGAGCGTCCCGGCGTCTTGCGCGTGAGCGCTAGCCGCGATGAATCCGAGCGCGGCGATGAGCAGCGCAGCTTTTTTAATCTTCATGTGTTCGATCTCCTGTGGCAAAAATCGGGGCAAGTTTAGCAGGGTAATTATTCTGAAAGAATGATTGTTAACCCACTCTGTCTTATTTTCGGGATGTCGGCGGAAAGGTCACCGGCATTGGCGCTTGAGCACTTACTTCAGTCGAGCCGTGTCGCGACAGAAAACCGCGATGTTATAGCAATCCTCATGCAAATGCGGGCGACGTCCCGAAGGAGCGTCGCCCGCAAATTTCATCGATCGTTCATGCGACACGCGTCATGCGAGCCGCTTGCCTCATGCCACATCCGACACGAGCGCGTGGCCATGCGATCAGGGATACAGGCCGCGCATTTCACGCGCCATGAGAATGCGCGTACAGGCCACGATGAAGGCCGCCGTGCGCACCGAAACCTTATGCTCGCTCGCCACTTGCCAAACCGCCGCAAACGCTTCACGCATGACACGTTCGAGCCGCTGGTTGATCTCGTCCTCGGTCCAGAAGAAGCTGGAGAAGTCCTGCACCCATTCGAAATATGACACCGTCACACCGCCCGCATTCGCCACCACGTCGGGGATCACGAGCACGCCCTTGTCGTGGAGGATGTCGTCGGCGGCCGTCGTGGTCGGGCCGTTCGCGCCTTCCACGACGATCTTCGTTCTGATCTTCGGTGCGTTCTTCTCGGTGATCTGGCCTTCCAGCGCGGCTGGAATGAGGATGTCGGTCTCGATGGTCCAGAACTCGTCCGGCGATACCGGATCGGCGCCAGCAAAGCCGCCTACGCCGCCGTTCTGCGCGACGTGCTCGGCGAGCGCGAGCGTGTCGATACCCTTCGAGTTGTACAGCGTGCCCGTGTGATCCTGCACGGCGATGACCCGCGCGCCCGCTTCCTGGAACAGCCGCGCCGCGATTCCGCCGACGTTGCCGAAACCCTGCACCGCGATACGCGCGCCTTCGATCTCGAGCCCCATGCGACGCGCCGCTTCCGAGCCGACGACGAACACGCCGCGCCCTGTCGCTTCCTTGCGGCCGAGCGAGCCGCCAAGCGCGATCGGCTTGCCGGTCACGACGCCCGTAGCCGTTTGCCCCTGGTTCATGGAGTACGTGTCCATCATCCAAGCCATGATCTGCTCGTTCGTGTTCACGTCCGGCGCGGGAATGTCCGTGTTCGGCCCGATGATGATGCCGATCTCGCTCGTGTACCGGCGCGTCAGGCGTTCGAGCTCGCCACGCGAGAGCATGCGCGGATCGACGCGAATACCGCCTTTCGCGCCGCCGTACGGCACGTTCACTGCCGCGTTCTTTACCGACATCCACGCGGACAAAGCCATCACTTCGGAAAGCGTCACGTCCTGGTGATAACGCACGCCGCCCTTGCCGGGACCGCGCGACGTGTTGTGCTGCACGCGATAGCCTTCGAAATGCGCGACGGTGCCGTTGTCGAGTTCGATCGGGCAATCGACTATGAGAATGCGCTTCGGGCGCTTGAGGGTTTCAAGCCAACGGGAGAGAGAACCGAGATACGGTGCGACGCGATCGACCTGCTGCAAGTAGTTGCCCCAGGGGCCGAGATCGTCGGCATGGAGGTACGACGGGATCGCGTGTTTGGCGTCCGGCGCTTGCAGCGAGTGCTTCGAAGAGGACAATTGATGCTCCAGCGGTGAAGGAATGCGCCCATTGTCGAAAAACAGCGTGCGCAATGCCAATGCCGTTTGCTCATTCGATCATGCGTTTCTTGCATAACGTCGCAAACGCTTATCCACCGGGCTTTTGCGCCGATGCATCGAGCACTTCTTCGCCTACTGCATCCCATAGCGCGCGGATCAACGCCTGACGCGGTTCCTCTCCTTGAGCGGCCAGTTTGTCGCGGTAGAGGCGGATCTCCATCGTCAGCGTGAACTGACCGGCGCTCGTGCCGCGTGTTCCCCTGTCGAGCCGGATCAGCTTGCCTTCTTCCACTGCGTCTTCGACCGCGCTGTGCGGCAGGAACGCGACACCGTGACCGGCAAGCGCCATTGCCTTTAGGCCTTCGGCCATGTCGGTCTCGTAGACCTTGTCGAGATAGAGGCGCGTGGGCGCCGTCGCGATGATCACCTCCGTCATGCGGCCGAGATACGCGTTCTGCGTGTAGGACAGATACGGCGCGGGCGCATCCGCGCTTGCGGGCAGCGTGTAGCGCGCGCGTCCGCCCTTGTTGGGCGCGGAGAACGGACTGATCGGCTCGCTACCGAGCGTGAGCATGTCGTAACGCGCGGGATCGAGCGCGACGGGATGACTCGGATGGTGATAGCCCATCACGAGATCGCAGCCGCCTTCGACGAGCGACAGCACCGCGTCGTGCACGTTGAGCGCGCGCAAGCGTGTACGGATGCGCCCGAGCCGCGCTTCGACGTGTTCGAGCCAGCGCGGGAAATAAGTCAGCGACAACGTGTGCGGCACCGCGAACTCGATGGTCGCCGCGGGCACGCCGCCTTGACCGCGCAGCAGCATGCGGGCTTCGTGAAACTGCGAAAGCATGGCGAGCGCTTGCTCGTAGAAGACCTGACCGGCTTGCGTGAGACGCGTCGGATACACCGAACGGTCGATGAGCTCGGTGCCGAGCCACGCTTCGAGCGCCTGGATGCGCCGCGAAAACGCGGGCTGCGTGATATGCCGAAGTTCTGCCGAGCGGCTAAAGCTGCGCGTCTCCGCGAGCGAGACGAAGTCTTCGAGCCATTTGAGTTCCATCGTGGATGAGCGCCTTGCGCGCGCTATGCGGCGAAGAAAGCATTTTATAGGGATGCGCCCTGCACGCCCCATGAACCTCACGCAAGCGCGACGCACCATACCCATGCGGCTCGCGCACGAACGCGGTGCCGCAGCGCGCGCCTCGTCGCGTGGACATAAGGCGGGCAAGCGGCTCGCAAGCGTAAGCGGCACATGCCCTCAAGCCTCGCCGATAAGGGCGTCGCGCAGCCAGCCGATTGCGCACACATTTCTTTGGCATGGTGCTTGCAAATTTTCCTGGTCCCGCTCAAGCCGATTGCTCGCCTATGCGCTGCATGCTGATCGGTCAACCAGGCAGAAGCACTTCGCCACACGCCTACATCTGGAATTCGCAATGTCCAATCTGATCGCATCGCTCAAGAGCGGCAACTGGCGCTCGCTGCTCGCCTGTTTCCTGTACTTCGATACGGGCTTCACCGTCTGGGTGCTGTATGGACCGCTCGCGCCGTTCATCGGCCGGGACATCGCGATGACAGCGGCGCAGCAGGGCTTTCTCGTCGCGGTGCCGGTGCTCGCGGCGGCGATTCTGCGCGTGACGCTCGGCAACCTCTATCAATCGACCGATGGCCGTGGCGTCTCGCTGATGGGCGTCGTGCTCTCGTCGATTCCGTCGATCGTGCTGCCGTTGTTGCCCGGCGCGCCGTCGTATGCGCTCTTGCTCGTGCTCGGCGTGTTCCTCGGCATGGGCGGCGCGAGCTTCGCCGTCGCGTTGCCGATGGCCGGCAGCAACTATCCGCCGAAGGTCCAGGGGCTCGTGCTGGGTCTCGCGGCTGCGGGCAACATCGGCGCGGTGCTCGACGGCTTCCTGTTCCCGCATCTCGCCGATGCCTTCGGCTGGCAGCTCGCCACCGCCGCAGCGCTGCCGTTGCTCGCGCTGACCGCCATCGCGCTGTACGCGTGGGCATCGGATCTCGGCGAGAAAAGCGGCAGCACAGGGCGCGCGCTGTCGAGTTTCGCGGTGACGCTCGTGAGCCTCATCGTGCTGGTGCTGGCGGTGAGCGGCGGCGTCTTCGGTGCAGGACGCACAGGCGTGTTGCTGCTGCCGGTGATGGGCGCGATCATCGCCATCGCGGTGTTGCCGGGGCGGTATCGCACCGTGCTGCGCGAGCGCGATACGTGGGTCATCATGCTCATCTACAGCATCACGTTCGGCGGCTTCGTCGGCATGTCGTCGTATGTGACGCTACTGCTTACTTCGCTCTATCAGATGCCCAAGCTCGAAGCCGGGCTTTTCATGTCGCTGCTCGCGTTTCTCGGCGCGATCGTGCGGCCCTTTGGCGGCTATGTCGCGGATCGCGTGACCGGTGTGCGTGCGCTGCTCGTGCTGCTTGCCGTGATCGCCGTGGGCGACTTTGCCTTCGCCATCTGGATGCCGCCTGTCGCCGGCGGTCTGGCATTGCTGATCTGCCTGTATATCGCGTTCGGGCTTGGCAACGGCTCGACGTTTCAGCTCGTGCCGCATCGCTGGAAGGGCAAGACGGGCTTGCTGTCGGGGATCGTAGGCGCGGCGGGCGGTATCGGCGGATTCTATCTGCCGGTGGTGATGGGCATTGCGAAGGAAAGCACCGGCAGCTATCAGATGGGCTTCGCGACTTTCGGCGTGATCGCTACGTGCGCGTTCGGTGCGCTGTTCGTGCTGCGCGCGCAGTGGCTGCGTTGGTCATCGACGGCGGCGCTCGGGGCCGAAGGCATGGCGATGAACGGCGCGCATGCGATGGAGTAGCGCGTATTCCGAGGCGAGGGCGATCAAACCCCCGCCGTATCCCGCTGCCCCATCGCGGCGACATCATCGCTGCCGCGCTGCTGCTGAAGCGCCCACATTTGCGCGAAGAGACCACCCGCACGCAGCAGTTCCGCGTGCGTGCCGCGCTCCACGATGCGCCCGTGATCCATCACGATGATCTGCTGCGCATGCACCACCGTCGAAAGCCGGTGCGCGATGATAAGCGTGGTCCGCTCGCGAGCGATGTTATCGAGTTCATGCTGGATTGCGCGCTCCGACTTCGAATCGAGCGCGGAAGTGGCTTCGTCGAAGATGAGGATCGGCGGATTTTTCAAAAGCGTGCGCGCGATGGCCACGCGCTGCTTCTCGCCGCCCGACAACTTGAGGCCGCGTTCGCCGACCGGCGTGTCGTAACCCGCGGGCAGCGTTTCGATGAAGTCATGGATATGCGCCGCGCGCGCCGCCGCGATCACTTCGTCGCGCGATGCAGTGGGCTTTCCGTAAGCAATGTTGTAGTAGATCGAGTCGTTGAAAAGCACGGTGTCTTGCGGCACGATTCCAATTGCCGCGCGCAACGAATCCTGCGTCACGTCGCGAATGTCCTGACCATCGATCAGAATGCGGCCGCCCGCCGCGCGGTCGAGATCGTAGAAGCGAAACAGCAGCCGTCCCAGCGTCGATTTACCGGAGCCGCTATGACCCACCACCGCCGTCGTCGTGCCAGCGGGAATGGCGAAGTCGATGCCATGCAGGATGGGCCGCGCCGCCTCGTAGGCAAAGTTCACGTTCTCGAAGCGCACCGCCGCGCCCTTCACCGCAAGCGGCCGCGCATCGGGCGCGTCCGGCACTTCGCGGCCCGCGCCGAGCAGCGTGAACATGCGGTCGGTATCGGTCAAAGCCTGCTTCAATTCCCTGTACACCACGCCGAGAAAGTTCAGCGGAATATACAACTGCAGCATGAAGGTGTTGATGAGCACGAGGTCGCCGAGCGTGAGCCGTCCGGCCATGACGCCCTGTGTCGCGCGCCAGAGAATGAACACGAGCCCCGTGCCGATGATCGTCTGCTGCCCGAAGTTGAGCATCGACAAGGAACGCTGCGACTGGATCGCCGCCGTTCTATAGCGCTGCAGGTTCTCGTCGTAGCGGCGCGCTTCCCACTCTTCGTTGCCGAAGTACTTCACCGTTTCGTAGTTGAGCAGGGAATCTATCGCGCGGGCGTTCGCCTTCGAGTCGAGATCGTTCATCGTGCGGCGAAAATGCGTTCGCCATTCCGTCACCTTCACGGTGAACACGATATACGTCACTAACGCGATGAACGTGACGATGGCGTAATACGCTTCGTACTTCGTCGCGAAGAAGGTGAGCACGAGCCCCACTTCGACGAGCGTCGGCAGAATGCTGTAGAGCGAATACGACACGAGTTGCTGAATGCCGCGCGTGCCGCGTTCGATATCGCGCGACATGCCGCCCGTTTGCCGCTCCAGATGAAAGCGCAGCGACAGCGCGTGCAGATGCCGAAACACCTTGAGCGCAAGCTGGCGCACCGCGCTCTCCGTGACCTTCGCAAAGAGCAGTTCGCGCAGTTCGGTGAAGATCGAAGTCGACAGCCGCACGAGCGCATAAGCGATGACCAGCAACCCGATTCCGCTAATCAGCACGAGCCCCGGCGCGTCCTGCGCGCGGCCAAGCGCGGTGAGATGCTGCACGGACGAGAGGCTATCGACGATATGCTTCATCACGATAGGCACGCCAAGGTTCGTCACCTTCGCACCGATGAGACACGCAAGCGCGAACGCCACGCGCATCTTGTACGTGGCGAGGTAAGGCAACAGCGAGCGGATCGTCTGCCAGTCGCGGCGCGAGCCCTTGGCAGGCGCGTCCGTCTCTCTCGTGGGGATGCGGCGCATGAGTCGTATTTTTCGGGCGCCTTCGGGCGCGTTGCGCGGGGGCGGCGTTTCAGACGCTTGGGGGTTCTTGCGGGAGCGCGATCTACGCGTGCTATCCCGGTACAATTCGCGAGACTCGCTGGCTTGCTGCTCGCGAGTCATCTATACATATGCATTGTCGCAGAAGGTTCAAGGCCCCGCTCATGGCCGCTGCGACGCAACACCGGACCCTTTCCATGCCCCAAGAATCCAGTCTTCCCCAAAAGCCGGTCGCCCTGCGTGTCGTCCCGCAGCCCGCCGACGCCAACGTGCACGGCGATGTCTTCGGCGGCTGGATCATGGCGCAGGTGGATATCGCGGGTTCCATTCCCGCGAGCCGGCGTGCGAACGGACGCGTGGCGACCGTCGCCGTGAACTCGTTTCTGTTCAAGCATCCGGTATTCGTCGGCGATCTGCTGAGCTTCTACGCGGACATCGTCAAGACGGGCAACACGTCGGTGACGATATCCGTCGAGGTCTATGCGCAGCGCATGAGTCTCGCGGAAGAAGTGGTCAAGGTGACGGAGGCGACACTGACCTATGTCGCCACGGATCGCGATCGTCGCCCGCGCGTGTTGCCCGCGCTCGATTGACCTTCTCGCAGACGTCTATTCGGTCAGGCCGAATTCGCGCATGGCCGGCAAGAAGTCGTGATTGAGTTTGTCTGCGTTGCGCGAGAGCTTGGCTAGCGCGTAACGCTGGAAGCGATCGAGCTTGCCCCAGCGCGACAAGCTTGGCGCGCTCACACCAGCTAGACTGCTCTGACGAATCACGGATTCAGGCACGGCATCG
This sequence comes from Caballeronia sp. GAWG2-1, assembly GCF_023631405.1. Classification (NCBI taxonomy): domain Bacteria; kingdom Pseudomonadati; phylum Pseudomonadota; class Betaproteobacteria; order Burkholderiales; family Burkholderiaceae; genus Caballeronia; species Caballeronia sp. GAWG2-1. Next base: position 36,755 of record NZ_JALQDD010000003.1, on the reverse strand, counting down.
GCATGTGCCCAGACGGGATCGGTGTCGCGCTCGATTTGTTCCGGCGTGGCATTGGCATGTGTTTTCAGCATCTCCTCGAGCGCGAGATCGAAGTTCTTTTCGAGTTCCGCATCGTCTTCCACGGGAAAGCGTGCAAGCAACGCGCGATCTTCATACGGAAGCTGTTGCCATTCCTCGAGCGCGATACGCATGCCAAAGCGATCCAGATTGAAGCGCACGGCAAGCGGAATGAAACGCAAGTTGTCCGAGGATTCAACCTCGAAGCCGAAGAGACGAGCGGCGTCGTAAAGTCCCATGACGTTAGCCTCGTTGGATTGAGGGGCGCGCGCGGCGCGCATCGCCCGCTTAAGTTATTGTAGGGCTCTGAATCTGGCTGGAACCGTTGCAAATGAACCGCTGGCGCGCGCTTTTGAAAACGCGGACAGCATGACATGGCAGCAAGCGTCATACCCACACTTTACTTGAACGCGGCGGCCATGCGGTAAAGAAGGAGCAGCAAGTGAGTCGACTCGATACCGACGATCAACCCGGCTATGTCGAACGCAACGTGCGCAGACATCGCAAGGGCGAGAGCGCGATCGTCACGGATAACGTGGGCCAGGAATGGCCCGTTGCGCTCGTCTACAACGGCATTTCGCACGCGGTCATGATGTGCACGCCGCGCGATCTCGAAGCCTTCGCGGTGGGCTTCTCGCTGACGGAAGGTATTGTCGAGCGGGGCAGCGACATTCACGACATCGAAGTCTATTACCGCGATGAAGCAGACGCGCTGCCTCATGCCGAAGTGCACTTGCAAGTCGTGCAGCAGGCGTTCGTTTCGCTGAAGGACAAGCGGCGCGCATTGGCGGGCCGCACGGGTTGCGGCGTGTGCGGAATCGAGAGTATCGACTTGCTGGATTTGCAGCCCGAAGCCGTGCCGGATACTGGCTTTCTCGCGAAGCTCGCGCCCGATGCCATCGAACGCGCCGCGCGCGATCTGCCCGCGCATCAGCGGCTGACGAAGCTCACCGGCGGCCTGCACGCCGCTGCATGGTGCGACGAAACAGGCGCGGTGCTGCACGCGTTCGAGGATGTCGGCCGCCATAACGCGCTCGACAAACTCATCGGCCATCTCGTGCTGCAGCGTGTGGACACGACGCAAGGCTTCGTGTTTCTGTCGAGCCGCGCAAGCTACGAACTCGTGCGCAAGTCGGCGCGCGTCGGCGTGCCGATGATCGCGACTATCTCCGCGCCGACTTCGCTTGCCATCGCCATCGCGAAGAAAGCGAGCCTGAGGCTCGTCAGCTTCGCGCGCGAAAACAGCTTCGTCGAGTACGACGCGGATTGAACGCGCTTCAGGCGTTTTGCGCAGGCTTTATTCGAACGCGCTGAAGTTCGGTTTGCGTTTCTCGAAGAACGCCTGAAACGCTTCACGTGCTTCCGGCGCGGCGAGCATGCGCGCAAAGTGCCCCGCTTCCTCGCCCATGCGCGCGGTGACTTCCGCCGCCTGTGCGCCCTTCAGCAAGGACTTGGTCGTGCGCAGCGACGACGCCGGCAACGCGGCCAGCTTCCTCGCCTTGCCAAGAGCGTAGGCATCGAGTTCGGTGGCAGCGAGCACGCCGTTGACAAAGCCCATTTCGGTGGCTTCCTTGACATCGAATGCTTCGCCGAGCAGCAGCTTTTCCGCCGCACGCTGGTATCCGGCGATACGCGGCAACAATAGACTCGATGCCGCTTCCGGACACAAGCCGAGCTGCACGAAGGGCAGCGAGAACTTCGCGCCCTCGGCCGCGTAGACGAGATCGCAATGCAGAAGCATCGTCGTGCCGATACCCACCGCCACGCCCGATACCGCCGCAACCACCGGCTTCGGCATCGCGCTCAGGCGGCGCAGGAATTGAAACACGGGCGCGTCCTGGTCTTTGGGCGGATCGTTGAGAAAGTCTTCGAGGTCGTTGCCCGCGCTAAAAGCGCCGCCGTTGCCGCGAATCAGCACGGCGCGCACGGAAGGATCTTTCTCGGCTTCGTAAAGACCGTCCGCCATCTCCTGATACATCGCAGCCGTGATCGCGTTCTTCTTCTCGGGGCGATTCAGCACGATGCAGAGCACGCCATCCGCGCGTTCGATGAGAATCTCCATCTTCCGTCTCCTGTCGTATGGTCCGCCAACGCTCGACGCGCTGGCGGACCACGTCATCACAGCCGCTCGATGATGCCCGCAGCGCCCATTCCGGTGCCGACGCACATCGTCACCATGCCGTACTTCAGATTGCGGCGGCGCAGGCCATGTACGACGGTCGCCGCGCGAATCGCGCCGGTCGCGCCGAGCGGATGCCCGAGCGCAATCGCACCGCCGAGCGGATTGACCTTCGAAGGATCGAGCCCGAGGTCCTGAATCACCGCGAGCGACTGCGCCGCGAATGCCTCGTTGAGTTCGATCCAATCGATGTCATCCTGCTTGAGACCGGCGGCCTTCAATGCAGCGGGAATCGCTTCCTTCGGCCCGATGCCCATGATCTCCGGCGGCACGCCGCGCACTGCAAAGCTCACGAAGCGCGCGAGCGGCGTGAGGTTGAATTGCTTCAACACTTTCTCCGACACGACGATCAATGCGCCCGCGCCATCGGAAGTTTGCGAACTGTTGCCCGCCGTCACCGAGCCCTTGTTCGCGAACACCGCGCGCAGCTTCGCGAGACCTTCGACGCTCGTATCGGCGCGCGGACCTTCGTCGAGCGCGATCTCGCGGGCATTCACGCGCACTTCGCCCGAAGCGAGATCGGGGAAGCGTTCGTTGAGCGTGTAAGCCGCGATTTCATCGGCGAATTCGCCCGCCTTTTGCGCCGCCAACGCACGCCGATGCGACTCCGCCGCGAACGCGTCCTGCGCCTCGCGGCTCACCTTCCAGCGCTCGGCCACGCGCTCGGCGGTCAGCCCCATGCCGTACGCAATGCCGACGTCCTCATTGCGATCGAAGATATGCGGCGACAGCGACGGCTTGTTGCCCATCATCGGCACCATGCTCATGGACTCGCAGCCGCCTGCGATCATCGCGTCGGATTCGCCCACGCGGATGCGGTCCGCGGCCATCGCGAGCGCCGTCAGACCCGATGCGCAGAAGCGGTTCACCGTCACGCCGCCGACCGTGTTCGGCAGACCCGCGAGCAAGGCGCCCATGCGCGCGACGTTCAGCCCTTGCTCGGCTTCGGGAATGGCGCAGCCGACGATCGCGTCTTCGATCACGCTCGTGTCGAGTCCGGGCACTTGCGCCACAGCCGAGCGGATGGCGTGAACCAGCAATTCATCCGGGCGCGTGTTCTTGAACACGCCGCGCGGCGCCTTGCCAATAGGCGTGCGGCTCGCGGCGACGATATATGCGTCTTGCAATTGCTTGCTCATTATTTGCAGCTCCAATAGGTCGCGTGTTCAGTTGCGAACCGGCTTGCCGGTCTGCAGCATGCCCATGATCCGTTCCTGCGTTTTCTGCGTGCCGAGCAACTCGACGAACGCGCGGCGTTCGAGCGCGAGCAGCCATTCTTCATCGACGAGACTGCCGGCTTCGACATCGCCGCCGCACATGGCTTCCGCTATGCGGCTCGCGATCAGATAGTCGTGCTCGCTGATGAAGCGGCCATCGCGCATGTTGACGAGCGACGCCTTGATGGTCGAAATCGCCGAGCGGCCCGCCACCGGCACCTGTTTCAAGCGCAAGGGCGGGCGGTAGCCGGTATCGGCGAGCGCGCGCGCTTCCTTCTTCGCGATGTCGAGCAACTCGAGCACGTTGAAGACGATGGTGTCCGTGGGCTTGAGATAACCCATCGCGCGGGCATCGAAAGCGGAGATGGAAACCTTCGCCATCGCGGCGTTCTCGAACGACTTCTGCAGGAACTTGAGCAGATCGGTCGTTGCGTTGACGGCGTTCGCGGCATCGGCGGCGCGCAACGCGGCTTCCTTCAGGCCACCGCCCGCAGGCACGAGACCCACGCCTACTTCGACGAGACCGATATAGCTTTCGACGTGCGCCACGCGCTTGGCCGAATGCAGCAGCAACTCGCAACCGCCGCCAAGCGCGATGCCCGACACGGCCGCGATAACCGGCACATTCGCGTACTTCACGCGCAACATGCCTTGCTGGAACTTCTTCACGAACGGGTCGATGCCCTTCGCGCCGCCCATCATGAACGCGGGCATGGCTTCCTCGAGATTCGCCCCCGCCGAGAACGGACCGCCCGGCGTGCCGAGCGCAAGTGAAGTCGGCTGCCAGATCACCACGCCGCGATACGCTTTCTCGGCGAGTTCGATGGCTTGCGTGAGACCGTCGATCACGCCCGGGCCAATGGTGTTCAGCTTCGTCTTGAACGACACGATGACGACATCGCTTTGCTCGTCATCGAGCCAGGCGCGCACGCTTTGGGTTTCGAAGAGCGTCTTGCCGAAGGTCTTGGGATCGGCGCCGGTCTCGCCGACGAGCGGCGCGCGAAATACTTGCTTCTCGTACACGGACAAGCTCGAGCGCGGCACGAAGCGGCGTTCCTGCGGCGACCACGAACCTTCGCTCGTATGCACGCCGCCTTTTTCCGCGACGGGACCGTCGAGCACCCACGCGGGCAGCGGCGCTTTCGAGAGCGCCTTGCCTGCATCGATATCTTCCTGCACCCACTTCGCGATCTGCTGCCAGCCCGCGGCTTGCCAGCTTTCGAACGGCCCTTGATTCCAGCCGAAGCCCCAGCGAATGGCGAGATCGACGTCGCGCGCGTTATCCGCGATCGATTCGAGATGCACCGCGATGTAGTGGAACACGTCACGGAAAATGGCCCAGAGGAACTGTGCCTGCGGATTGTCCGTCTCGCGCAGCAGCTTGAAGCGCTCGGCGGGCGGACGCTTCAGAATGCGGCCGACGAGTTCATCGGCCTTCGCGCCGCCATCGACGTATTGCGCGGTCTTCGGATCGAGCACCTTGATCGCGCGCCCTTCCTTGCGATAGAAACCGGCGCCCGTCTTCTGGCCGAGTGCGCCGTTTTCCACCAGTTTCGCGAGCACGGGCGGCGTGGCGTAGATGGGCAGGAAGGGATCGTCCGGCAGGTTGTCCTGCATCGTCTTGATGACATGCGCCATCGTGTCGAGACCGACGACATCCGCGGTGCGGAAGGTGGCGGACTTGGCGCGACCGAGACGCGAACCCGTGAGGTCATCGACCTGATCGAAGCGCAGACCGAACTTTTCCGCTTCGGCGATCACGGCGAGAATCGAGAACACGCCGACACGATTCGCGATGAAGTTCGGCGTGTCTTTCGCGCGCACCACACCCTTGCCGACCACGCTCGTCAGGAACGTTTCGAGTTGATCGAGGATATGCGGTTGCGTGGTTGCGGTCGGAATGAGTTCGACCAGATGCATGTAGCGCGGCGGATTGAAGAAATGCACGCCGCAGAAGCGCGCCTTGAGTTCATCCGAAAAGCCGTTCGACAGTTCCGTGATCGAGAGGCCGGACGTATTGCTTGCGAAGATGGCATGCGGCGCGATGTGCGGCGAGACCTTCTTGTAGAGGTCGTGCTTCCAGTCCATGCGTTCGGCGATGGCTTCGATGACGAGATCGCACTCGGCGAGTTTGGCGACATCGTCTTCGTAGTTAGCCGGCTCGATGAAGTTCGCGTCGTTCTTGATACCGAGCGGCGCGGGCGAGAGCTTCTTGAGATTGTCGATGGCTTTGAGCGCGATGCCGTTCTTGGGACCTTCCTTGGCTGGCAGATCGAATAGCAGCACGGGTACGCGAGCGTTGATCAGATGCGCGGCGATTTGCGCGCCCATTACGCCGGCGCCGAGCACGGCGACTTTGCGAATGTTGAGAGTGCCCACGAATAAGCCTCCAAAAAAAGGGGTTGTGCGCGACTTGTATCGAATGGCTGCGCGCTACCCAATGAGCGCCAAAACTAATGAACAAAACACGTTAGTCATTGGAAGTGCTCAATGGGCCTGTGATAAATAGCGGGAAACCGGTTGTTCTTCAGAAGGCGGGCTCGCCCTGAGATGAACCTGAGGCGTTGGACATTGGGAGCGCTCAAAGGGTTTGTGGTGAATAGCGGGGAACCAGTTGTGCTTCAGAAGCGGGTTCAGAAGCTGCTTTCTTTGGTAACTTTCTTTGCTGCTGCAAAGAAAGTTACCCCTCCGCCGGGGAGGCGGCTACTGCATGTAACCGCACGAAAGCAGCACAGGCTCCCCTAAAACAAATCAAAACAAAGCCTCGTCGTAATCCATCATAGGCTTGGCCCCCGCGCGAGCAGCACGAATAGTAGAGGCTGTCTCGGGCAGCAGCTTGGCGAAGTAAAACCGTGCAGTAGCGAGCTTGGCTTTATAAAAAGCATCGTCAGAAGAAGCGTTATCGAGCGCCACCCGAGCCATCCGCGCCCAAAAATAAGAAAACACCAAATGCCCGACCGTACGCAGATATGGCACCGCAGCCGCGCCCACTTCATCGGGATTCTGCATGGCTTTCATGCCGATCTCCATGGTGAGCTTCTGCACCTTGTCGCCGATATCCGCGAGCGGATTGATGAACTCCTGCATCTCCGGCTTGACGCCCTCTTCCTCGACGAAATCCGCGACCAGCTTGCCGAAGCGCTTCAACTTCGCGCCCATGTCGCCGAGAATCTTGCGGCCGAGCAGATCGAGCGCCTGAATGGAATTCGTGCCTTCGTAGATCATGTTGATGCGCGCATCGCGCACGTACTGCTCCATGCCCCATTCGGAGATGAAGCCATGACCGCCGTAAATCTGCATGGCCATGTTCGTGCCTTCGAACGCGTTATCGGTGAGAAACGCCTTGATGACGGGCGTGAGCAACGCGACTAAATCCGCCGCCTCGCGACGCGCCGCTTCATCCGCGTGCGAAAGTTCCTTGTCGATATTGAGCGCCGCCCAATAAGCAAACGCGCGCCCCGCTTCGGCATAGGCTTTTTGCGTGAGCAGCATGCGCCGCACGTCCGGATGCACGATGATCGGATCGGCCGCCTTCTCCGGCGCCTTCGGACCGGTGAGCGAGCGCATCTGCAAGCGCTCTTTTGCATAGACGAGCGAGTTCTGATACGCGACCTCGGTGAGACCAAGACCCTGCATGCCGACACCCAGGCGTGCCGCGTTCATCATCACGAACATGGCGTTCAAGCCCTTGCTCTCTTCGCCGACGAGCCAGCCCTTCGCGCCATCGAGATTGATCACGCAGGTGGCGTTGCCGTGGATGCCCATCTTGTGTTCGATCGATCCACACTTGACGCCATTGCGTTCGCCCAGTGCGCCGTTCGCGTCCGGCACGAACTTCGGCACGATGAAAAGCGAAATGCCCTTGGTGCCGGCAGGTGCGCCCGGCAGACGCGCCAACACGAGATGGACGATGTTCTCCGCCATGTCGTGCTCGCCGCTCGAAATGAAGATCTTCGTGCCGGTGAGCGCAAAGGAACCGTCGCCGTTCGGCTCGGCCTTCGTGCGCAGAATGCCGAGGTCGGTGCCGCAATGCGGCTCGGTCAGACACATCGTTCCGGTCCATTCGCCCGAAACGAGCTTCGACAGATACGTGCTCTTTTGCTCCGGCGTGCCATGCGCGTGCAGACATTCATACGCGCCATGCGAGAGGCCGGGGTACATCGTCCAGGCCTGATTCGCGGAGTTGAGCATTTCGTAGAGCGCGTTGTTCACGAACGCGGGCAAGCCCTGTCCGCCAAACTCGGGATCGCAGCCGAGCGCGGGCCAGCCCGCCTCGACATACTGGCGATACGCCTCCTTGAAACCGGCGGGCGTGCGCACGACGCCATCGCCTTCATACGTGCAGCCCTCGCGGTCGCCACTCTGGTTGAGCGGAAAGACGACTTCGGCGCAGAACTTGCCGGCTTCTTCGAGCACCTGATTGATGGTGTCCGCGTCGAGATCGGCGTGCTTCGGCATGTTCTTCAGTTCTGCTTCGACATCGAGCAATTCGTGCAACACGAACTGCATGTCGCGCAACGGGGCGGCGTACTGTCCCATGAGTCTCTCCAGTTTCTTCGGGCTTCTCGTCAGGCGCCGCCAAATCGTTGTGCGATTCGTGCGGCGCCGCTAACGGCTATCGGGTTGTGGTGAAGCTAAAGTCGCCGTGGCGCCCACGCTTGCCGCGATACTGCTGTGCACGCGCGCGGTCGATTCCGGCGACTGATACGAATCGATCGTTTTTTCCAGCGCATCCCGCGTCAGTTGCACGGCTTCCGGCAAGTGAAGGAAGCGCGCGTCGTGATGCAGGCCGAGCGTGAAACTGTACAACTCGAAGAGCATCAGTTGCGGATCGGTATCCGGCTTCAAATGCCCCTCGTCCTTCGACTGGCGTATTGCGCGCAAGAGCGCCTCTCGCCAAGTCGTCACGCTGCTTACCAGTTGCTCTCGCACGGCGCTCGCCGCGCGGTCGTCGTATTCCACCGCGCCGCTGATATAGATGCAGCCCGTGGTCACCTCCTGGATGCGCTTTTCCATCCAGCGATCCATCATGGCGCGCAGCCTCGGCAATCCGCGCGGCTCTCGCAGGCTCGGGAAGAACACTTCGTCCTCGAAGCGGCGGTGGTACTCGCGTACCACTTCGACCTGCAAATCTTCGCGCGATCCGAAATGCGCAAACACTCCGCTCTTGCTCATTTGCATCCGCTCGGCCAGCAACCCGATGGTCAGCCCTTCCAGCCCGTCCCGGCTCGCCAATTCAAGCGCTGCGTCGAGAATCGCGGCCCGCGTCTGTTCGCCTTTTCGCATGATGTCTCTACCGTCCTCTCGTGACCCGATTTAAAACGAACGGCCGTTCTATTATTATGGCCAGTCGCCAATGAAACAAGAAAATTATTAGAAAACCGTTTCTAACCCGCCGCCAACGTCAATAGGATAAGTCTCAACATTAGCCGCTCGATTGTCCCTTTTTAATTGATAACTGCATGCTAGTGACTGCCCGAGTTCCCATTTTCTGAACCGGGCATGTTGCAGCGCATGAAGGAACAATTTGCTGCTGGTCAGCAGCAATCTACACGAATCAGGAGCCGAAATCGTAGTGATCAGTCGTATTGACCGATCGTGATGACTTTCATCATCAGACGATACGTGTTGTAGGCAAACCAGCTCAGCATGCGCTCGGTGACGGGGCGCGCGGCGTAATGCTTCTGGTCGATAGGACGGCCTTCGTCGAAGGCGTTGAGGATGGCGTCGTGCAAACCGGCGATTTCCGGGTGATTCACGAGCACCATGTTGGCCTCGTTGTTCAAGACGAGACTGAGCGCGTCTAAATTGGAGGAGCCGATGGTTGCCCAGTCGGAATCCACGACGGCGACCTTGCCGTGAAGCATGGTTTTCTCATATTCGGCGATACGCACGCCGTGCTTGAGCAGGTTGCCATAGAGAAACGGCGTGGCGTAGTCGAGCGCCACGAATTCCTTGCGGCCAATCAGCAGTGAAACGCGCACGCCGCGCCGTGCCGCATACACAAGCGCACGCCGCAGTTTGCGTCCAGGCATGAAGTAAGGATTCGCGAGCAGCACTTCGCTTTCCGCATGCGAGATGGCACGCAGATACGCCTTCTCGATGGCTCGCCGGTTCAATAAATTATCGCGCGCGACGAAAGCGACGCACGGCTGATCGACCGCGTGGATTTCGCCGAGCTGGGCGCGTTTGCGCGCGCGCATCGAACGGCGCGCGCTCCAGCGGCTTTGCTGCGGCTCGGGCTCGCATCCCGGCTGGCGCGGCTGACGCGGTTTCACGCCAAGACGAATACGTTGCCATTGCAAATCGATCGCTTCGCCTACGTCCTTCACCACCGGACCTTGCGCTTCCATCGCGAAGTCCCAGCGTGGTTGTTCGAGGCGCGTGCCGTTCTGATCGTAATCGTCGACGATATTGATGCCGCCGCAAAACGCGTAAGTCTCGTCGACGATCGCGAGCTTGCGATGCGTGCGCGACCATCCTTGCGGCCCGAACAAAAGATGCGGATTGTAAATGCGATGCTCGACGCCGCTTTTCTTCCAGAGCGTGAACATCGGCAGTTTGCTGTCGGTGCCGATGCCATCGGTGATCACGCGCACCGTCACGCCGCGTTGGGCCGCGCGCACGAGCGCATCGGAGACGGCGCGGCCGATGTCGTCGTTGGCGAAGATATACGTTTCCAGCGACACCGACGTGCGCGCATTGTCGATGCGCTCTATCAACGCCGGGAAGAACTGCACGCCGCACTTGAAGATACGAACGTGATTGCCCGACGTGAAGCACAGACGCGACGGCCGACGGCCCGAGAAAAGCGCCTCGCGCAGCCGCTTGAATTTGCGTCGCGGGCGAATGTCCATCACCGGCTATGCGCCGCGAGGCGCTCGGGCAATTGCAGAATGGCTTCGCGGTTCGACCACGAGAAGCAGCGATCCGCGGCTTCGCGCAGAGGCAGCCACAAGTGTGAAGTGTGTTCGCGCGGCGCGAGTGTCACTTCGAGACAGTGCGGCACGAGCAGGCTGAACTGGTGTTCGGTATTGTGCGTGACGCCTTCGGCATAGCGATGCCGCCACCGCGGATAGATCTCGTACTGAATGCTGTGATTCCAGTCGAGCAACGCGTTCTCCGGCACGAGCGGACTGCCGATCACGATCCCCGTTTCCTCTTGCACTTCGCGCGCGGCGGTCTCGGCAAGCGGCTCGTCGATACGGTCCTTCGAACCCGTCACGGACTGCCAGAAGCCCTCGTGATCCGCGCGTTCGATGATGAGCACATCGAGCATTGGCGTGTGGATGACGACGAGTACGGATTCAGGGATTTTCGGCGGCTTGAGCATGACGGTTTATGCGCGCGTTTCATTGTGTGCCTCTATGGCGAATGACTGTAACGCAAAAACAGAAAAAGGCGCACTTGGCGCCTTCTTCATCGTGCTGTAGCGAACGCGGGTTACTGCGCCTTCTGCTCCGGCTGACGCAAGCGAATATGCAACTCGCGCAACTGGCGCTCGTCCACTTCGCTCGGCGCTTGCGTGAGCAAGTCCTGCGCACGCTGCGTCTTCGGGAACGCAATCACGTCGCGGATGGAATCGGCGCCGGACATCAGCGTGACGATGCGATCCAGACCGAACGCAATGCCACCATGCGGCGGCGCGCCGTACTGCAACGCGTCGAGCAGGAAGCCGAACTTCAGGCGCGCTTCTTCAGCGCCGATCTTGAGCGCGCGGAACACCTTGCTCTGCACGTCTTCTTGGAAGATCCGCACCGAGCCGCCGCCGATTTCCCAGCCGTTTAGAACCATGTCGTACGCCTTCGCGAGACAGCGGCCCGGATCGGTTTCGAGATATTCGAGATGCTCGTCCTTCGGGCTCGTGAACGGATGATGCGCGGCCACGTAACGGTTCTCGCCTTCGTCGTATTCGAACATCGGGAAGTCGATCACCCACAGGGGCTTCCAGCCCGTTTCCAGCAGACCCGTGGACTTGCCGAATTCCGAATGACCGATCTTCAGGCGCAGCGCGCCGAGGCTGTCGTTCACGACCTTCGCGCGATCCGCCGCGAAGAAAACGATGTCGCCGTCTTGCGCGCCGGTACGCTCGAGAATGGCTGCGAGCGCTGCGTCATGCAGGTTCTTGACGATCGGGCTCTGCAGGCCGTCACGACCACGCGCCTTGTCGTTGACCTTGATCCACGCAAGACCCTTCGCGCCGTAGATACGCACGAATTCCGTGTAGCCGTCGATATCGCCACGCGAAAGTTCGCTGCCCTTCGGCACGCGCAAGGCGGCCACGCGGCCGTCTTTCGAGTTGGCGGGCATGCTGAACACCTTGAAGTCGACGTCCTTCACCGCGTCGGTGAGATCCGCGAATTCCAGCTTTACGCGCAGGTCGGGCTTGTCGGAGCCGAAACGACGCATGGCTTCCGAGTACAGCATGACCGGGAATTTCTCGGGCAGCGCGACGTCCATCGTCTCCTTGAAGACGTGGCGAATCATGTTCTCGAACAGATCGCGAATTTCCTGTTCCGTCAGGAACGAGGTTTCACAGTCGATCTGCGTGAATTCCGGCTGACGGTCGGCGCGCAGGTCTTCGTCGCGGAAACACTTGGTGATCTGGTAGTAACGGTCGAAGTTCGCGACCATCAGCAATTGCTTGAACAATTGCGGCGATTGCGGCAGCGCGAAGAACTGGCCCGCGTTCACGCGCGACGGCACCAGGTAATCGCGCGCGCCTTCGGGCGTGCTCTTGGTCAACATCGGCGTTTCGATGTCGATGAAACCTTGTGCATCGAGATACTTGCGCACTTCGATCGCGACGCGATAACGCAAACGCAGGTTCTTCTGCATCTGCGGACGACGCAGGTCGAGCACGCGATGCGTGAGGCGCGTGGTTTCGGAGAGGTTGTCGTCGTCGAGCTGGAACGGCGGCGTGACCGATGCGTTCAGCACGGTCAGCTCGTGGCACAGCACTTCGATCTTGCCGCTCGTCAGATTGGTGTTGATCGTGCCTTCCGGACGGTTGCGCACCACGCCCTGAACGCGCACACAGAACTCGTTGCGCACGCCTTCGGCCACCTTGAACATATCGGCGCGGTCCGGGTCGCAGACGACCTGAACGAGCCCTTCGCGATCGCGCAAGTCGATGAAGATAACGCCGCCGTGATCGCGGCGGCGATGCACCCAGCCACACAGCGAAACGGTTTGGCCCAGCAGGGCCTCGGTCACCAGACCGCAGTATTCAGATCGCATCGACATGATGTTTGTGTCTTTCGTTGTTCGTTGATCAACGGCTCGCGCGCTGTGGTCATGTTCTTGATTGACTGACTGACTCACGTTTGGCGCGCGTGCCGGCATTACATCGGCGGCTCGGTGGGGCGGCGGGCAGGCGCGACCGGGATCGGTGCGCTCGGCGCCGGGGCTACCACGCCCATCGAGACGATGTACTTCAGTGCGGCGTCGACGGTCATATCCAGTTCGACGACTTCGCTTTTCGGCATCATCAGAAAAAAGCCGGAGGTCGGATTCGGCGTGGTCGGCACATAGACGCTCACGTGATCGCCCTCCAGATGATTCAGGACGTCGCCACCCGGAATGCCCGTCAGGAACCCGATGGTGTAGGAGCCCTTGCGCGGATATTCGATGAGCAACGCCTTGCGAAACGCATTGCCGCTCGACGAAAGCAGCGTGTCCGACACTTGCTTCACGCTCGTGTACAGCGGCCCAACCACCGGAATGTGGCGCACGATGGCGTCCCACCACAATACGAGTTTCTGCCCGATGAAGTTCTGCGTCAGCAAGCCGACGATAAAAATGAACGCGATGGTCAGTACCGCGCCCAGTCCGGGCAAATGGAAACCGAAGATGCGCTCGGGCTGCCATGATTCGGGCAACAGGAGCAGCGTCTGATCCATGGTTCCGATGACGAGGCCGAGCACCCACAGCGTGATGGCCAAAGGCACCAGCACGAGCAGGCCAGTCAGAAACACGGATTTCAGCGTAGTCTTTTTTGTCGTCACGTTGTAGTCGCTAAGGTCTTAGCCGAAGGTTGCACCGTTTCAGTTGGAAACGGCTGGCGGATGCCCGAATCGACGAGCGCGACAGCGATATTCGCCCGGAGATGCCGGACGGCATGCATATCGCGCAATGGCCGCGCTCTTGCGTTCAGCCGCTCAGGCCGCGCCCGACGTGGATGTGCCGGAAGAAGGCGTACTGCTTGCGGGCTTCGACGCTTCCGAGGACGACGCCTTCGCGCCGGCGTCATTCGAGGCGTTTGCATTACCTGAACTGCCAGCTTCCGACGAAGCCGCGGGCGCATCCGAAGAGCCGTTTTCCGATTTGGCGGGCGCCGCCGCGTCCTTGGCCTTGCCGCCGTTATTGCCGCCGCGAAAATCGGTGACATACCAGCCCGAACCCTTCAACTGGAATCCGGCGGCAGTGACCTGTTTCGAAAACGTGGCCTGTCCGCAAGCGGGACATTGCGTGAGCGGTGCGTCGCTCATTTTCTGAAGCACGTCTTTTTCATGGCCGCAGGAGGCGCAGCGGTACGCGTAAATCGGCATGGTGCTATCCCTACAATGATCTGTCGACGCTTGCAAAGCCTTGAATTATAGCCGCAAACGGATTTTGACCCGCGATTTTCGGGGGTTTTCCGGCTACGACTTCCTGCCGCTAAATGGAGGCGTCGATGCCGAATTTCAAGCGCGCCGCCAGGTCATCCAGCGTTCGCGTCCGGCAAATACGGGAATGGAGTCTCGAACTTCCCGCTCGTCGATGAGTTCGAAGCGCGGCGTAAGAAGCGCGTGAAGTTCATCGCGTTCGATGCCGAACGGCGGACCTTTCGGCGTCGCGCCAAGGAAATAAAAGCCCGCGAGCAGCGCGCCGGGTTCGAGCAAATCGGCCATGCGCTGCGCGTAATCGGCCCAGCGGTTTTTCGGCAGCGCGCAAAGAAACGCGCGCTCGTAGATCCACGCGGGCGAAAACGGCGGCTGATAAGCGAAGAAATCCGCCTCTTCGACGTTTTTCCCATACGCGCCCAGTTGCGCGCGTGCCGTCGCGACGGCGACCGGCGAGAAGTCGATCGCGCGCACCGTCCAGCTTCGCTCGGCCAGATAAAGCGCTTCATACGCGCTGCCGCAACCGGGAATCAGCACGTTGTGCGTAGCGCGCGACGCCGCAAACGCCTTGAACGCCTCCTGAACGCCTGCCTGATCCCACGGCATGAAACGCCGGTCGAAGCGCTCGTCCCAGAAATCAGGCGAATTGGGATCGCGATGATCGAAAGTTGGGACGTTGGGATCGCTCATCCGCCGTGCCCCAGCCACAACTGGGCGATAACTACGCCCGCACCCGCCATGGCTACGAGTCCGACCGCGAGCAGCGTAATCAGCAAGCGGTTCGTGCGCTTTTGCTCCGCGAGCAAGAGGCGCATGGTTTCGTCGCTGCTGCCTTTGGGCGCGTCGTGATGCTCGGCCAGAAGGTGATGAATCAGGCGCGGCAACTGCGGAATAGTCTTGCTCCATTGCGGCGCTTCTAACTGCAGACGTTCGTACCAGCCGCGCCAGCCGATCTGTTCGTTCATCCAGCGTTCGAGATACGGCTTCGCGGTCTTCCACAGATCGAGTTCAGGATCGAGCGAACGGCCCAGGCCTTCGACGTTCAGCATCGTCTTCTGCAAGAGCACGAGTTGCGGCTGAATCTCGACGTTGAAACGACGCGACGTCGAGAAAAGCCGCATCAACACCTGACCGAGGGAAATATCCTTGAGCGCGCGATCGAAGTACGGCTCGCACACGGCGCGGATCGCGCTTTCCAGTTCCTCGACGCGCGTGCTCGGTGGCACCCAGCCGGATTCCAGATGCAGCGTGGCGACGCGATGATAGTCGCGCTTGAAGAACGCCAGAAAGTTCTGCGCGAGATAGTTCTTGTCGAAGTCCGACAGCGCCCCGACGATGCCGAAGTCCAGCGCGATATAGCGCCCGAAGGTTGCCGGATCGAGGCTCACCTGGATATTGCCGGGGTGCATGTCGGCGTGAAAGAAGCCATCGCGGAACACTTGCGTGAAGAAAATCTCCACGCCTTCGCGCGCCAGCTTCGGAATATCGACGCCCGCCGCGCGCAGCGTTTCAACCTGGCTGATCGGCACGCCGACCATGCGCTCCATCACGAGCACCGTGGGCGCGGACAAATCCCAGTACATTTCCGGCACGAGCAGCAGATCGAGCCCCGCGAAATTGCGCCGCAACTGACTGCCGTTGGCGGCTTCGCGCATGAGGTCGAGTTCGTCGTGCAGATACTTGTCGAATTCGGCGACGACTTCGCGCGGCTTCAGCCGCCGTCCGTCCGGCCACAGGCGTTCGGCCCACGTCGCGGCATCGCGCAGCAAGCCGAGATCCGAATCGATCACCGGCAGCATGCCGGGGCGCAACACCTTCACGGCGACCGACTTGCCCGCGTGCTCGCCATGCTTGATTTTCGCGAAATGCACTTGCGCGATGGAAGCCGACGCCACCGGCACGCGCTCGAAATCGTCGAACAACACGTCGATAGGCGCGCCCAGCGATTTCTCGATGATCTCCATTGCCACGGCCGAATCGAAGGGCGGAACCTGATCCTGCAGCTTGGCGAGTTCATCCGCGATATCGACGGGCAGCAGATCGCGCCGCGTCGACAACACCTGACCGAACTTGACGAAGATCGGGCCGAGACTTTCCAGTGCGAGGCGCAGCCGGATGCCACGCGCCACTTCGAATTTGCGGCCGAACGTCGTGATGCGCATGAGATAGCGCACGCGACGATCGTTGATGCCGCTCATCACCAGCTCGTCGAGCCCGAAGCGGACAATCGTGAAGAATATTTTGAGGAAACGCAGAAAACGCATATTCGGTTTCGCTTCAGCTCGTTATTCGCGCGAGTCGCGCACGGACTCGCCACCGGGCCGCGCTGAGGCGCCGCGTTCCGGTTGTCGTCTTTCCAGTCTTTCGATGCGCTTTTCGAGGCGCGCCAGGGCGTCGCGCGTCGCGGAAAGCTCGGCGTTGAAACCGTCGAGCGCGCTTTTGCGTACGAGTTGCGGACGTTCGTCGAGCAGATATTCGGCGACCGTATCCAGCAGATTGCGGGCGGTGCGTTGCGCCTGCTCCTGAACCGTCCGCGCGATTCGCCCGACGCGATGCGCGGGCGCGTCGCCGATCACGCGCGCCAGATCCTCTTCCGGGTCCCAGCGCAAGTTTTCGGCGAGTTTGGCGAGCGTCGTGGCGAATTCGGCATCGCCTTCGATTCGAACGTGCTTCATCACGGCCGCCTGGCCGCTTTGCAGGAACGCGGGCAACGCGTCGAGCGGAACCGCGATGGTGACATCGAAACGCCCGGCTTCACCTTCGCTCGTCGCGGCAAAGAGACCGCCCGGTTGCACCACGAGCGCGATGGGAACAGGTCCGCAAGTCAGCTTGACGCACTTGCCGGCGTAAGGCTTGACGCGTTCGAGCGCCCACGGCTCGCGCACGAGCAGATGGTTCACCACGGCCGAGAAGGCACCGGATGCGGTCTTGAAGGCAGGATTTACTGCGAAACGGGCGGATTCGTCTGCGTTCGTCATCGGCTCTGAGATGAAAAAACCCGCGCCAGCGGTGACCGGCGCGGGTTTCTATTCTACCTTCGCAACCGGCGTGATACCGGCCGCCGCCCCCGGTCTTTCGACCGGGCGCAATTGGATCGACAACTCAACTGACTTGCTGAATACCTGCCAGCAGCCAGCCTTCGTTGCCCGTCTTCTGCTTCGAGAGATTCCACACTTCGACGAACGGTTCGGCCGCTGAACCCTCGGACTCGCGAATGAGGCCGTGGAAACGCACGCTTGCCAGATACTCGTTCGCGCGGTCTTCGACGCCGAGCAGATCGGCATTGAGTTGCACGACGTCTGTACGGTTCGGTGTGCTGCCGCGCGCATCGACGTCGAGTTTCACTTCGGCGAACATTTCGGGCGTTGTGAACTCGCGGATGTCGTTGACATTGCCGCGATCCCACGCGTCCTGCAGGCGCACGAAGTAGACCTTTGCGTTGCGCACGAACGCTTCCGTGTCAAAGCCGGCCGGCACGTTCGGGTTTGTCACCGGCGGCTGGTTAGGCGAATCGATATAAGTCGCGCCGAGGCTCGTGGAACGCGGCGTTTGCGGCGGCTCCTGGTTCAAGTCGGTACGCGCCATTGCGCCGTAAGGCGACGCCGCGCCCGAAGCGCCGGCGTATGCGGGCGTGTTGCCCTGATTCGCTTGACGGCGGCGCATGAAAAAGCGGAACAGCATGACGGCCGCGAGCACGATCAAGCCGATGATGATCATATTGGCCATGGCGCCGGCGAAGGCTTCGCCCAAGCCGAAGTGCGACAACAGCGCCGCGATGCCGAGACCCGCCGCCAAACCTGCGAGCGGTCCGAGCCAGCGGTTACGTGCCGGTTGCGCGGCCGCCGCCGCGGCGGGCGCGGCCGGTGCGCGCTGAGCTTGCGCGGCCTGGCCTTGCTGCATGGACTGTGACGGCGGCGTCGCCTGATGCTGCTGCGTGGCCGTTGCCGACTGACGGCCCATGCTGCGGCCGCCGCCCATGCGACGGGCATCTGCATCTTCAGTGTAGATTGCGCCAACCGTGATAACGCCAGCGAGCGCCAAGATTCCGGCCTTCCTGAACATGCTGCTCAGGAAACCCCGGGATTGGGGTATGCGCGAATCGGACATTTCGAATCCTATTAAGAGTGGAACACTAAAATTTGGTCCCGACGTGTAACGCTACCACGCCACCTGACAAATTGTAATATTCGACTCGATCCAAGCCAGCTTGTTCCATCATTGTTTTTAAAGTTTCCTGGTCGGGATGCATGCGGATGGATTCGGCAAGGTAGCGATAGCTGTCCGCATCCTTCGCGACTTTCTCTCCAAGCCACGGCAAAATCTTGAAACTGTAGATATCGTACGGCTTCTTCAGCGGCTCCCAAACCTTCGAGAACTCCAGAACGAGCAAACGGCCACCGGGCTTCAGCACACGCTGCATTTCTGCAAGCGCGCGCTCTTTGTGGGTCATGTTGCGTAGACCGAAGGCGACTGTAACCACATTGAAATAATTGTCCGGGAAAGGAATCTTCTCGGCGTCGCACAGGAGCGCGGGCGTAATCACGCCTTTGTCGACCAAGCGGTCGCGCCCGACGCGCAACATCGATTCATTGATGTCTGTGTGCCAGACTTCGCCGCTTTCGCCCGCTTGCCTTGCGAAAGCCATCGCCAGATCGCCCGTGCCGCCTGCCAGATCCAGCACCTTGTAGCCCGGCCGCACTCGCGCCTGCCCGATCGTGAAATGCTTCCAGATCCGATGCAGTCCGCCGGACATCAGGTCGTTCATCAAGTCGTAGTTGCCCGCGACGGAGTGGAACACGCCCGCCACTTTCTTCGCCTTGTCCTGCTCGTCGACCGTTTCGTATCCGAAGTGGGTCTTGCTCATCGCGCTGATTCCTCGCCTGTCGTTTGTCGTGTACCCGCGCAAGCATCGCGCCGGGTCCGCGGCGTTATGCCGCGTATTTGGATTGAGTTCGAGTTTAGTGGCAATGCCCGCCGGACGCCTTCGCCGTCATGGGCGCGTCGCGGTCGAGGCCGGCAGCTTCCAGTTTCGCCAGATACTCGCGCCACAAATCGTCCTGCCGCGTTGCCAGCTTGTGAAGAATGTCCCAGGAATAGATGCCGGTATTGTGCCCGTCCGAAAAGTTCAGCTGCAGCGCGTAGTGACCGACCGCATCGACGCCGATCAGCGTGACATCGCGCTTGCCGGTCTGTAGCGTTTCCTGGCCGGGACCGTGGCCCTGAACCTCGGCGGAAGGCGAATAAACGCGCAGCAGTTCGAATGGCACGCGATACGACGTGTCGTCCGCATATCGCAGTTCGAGCACGCGGGATTTCGAATGCACGACGACGCCGGTGGGAATCGGCGTCGTGGAAGTGAGTCCGCTCATGGGGAGCCCTGGCTTTTGATGATGTTGTCTTATAGAGAGCCGAAGACCTGATTCAGCTCATGGCGCACGGCTTCGCGCAGCAAGGTGGCCTGCGCGCGGCGCTTCGAAAGCTGCGCTTCGGAAACGGTGCGCTGACGCGGCGCCCAAATGGGCAGAGGAAAGCGGGAATCGTTGGAAAAGCGCGGAATGACGTGCCAATGCACGTGCGGCACCTGATTGCCGAGACTCGCCAGATTGACCTTCTCCGGCACGAGAATGCACCGCATGGCGCGCTCGACGCAGTTGACGGCGGTCATCAAGCGCGCGCGGTCGGCGTCTTGCAGATCCGACATCTCGGCGACATGCGCGCCCCAGATCACGCGGCACAAGCCGGGCCAGTCAGCCTCATCGGCGAGGACGACGCGCAATGCGTCGTCCGCCCACAGTACCTCGCCGCCGTCTTCACGGCAAAACACACAGTCCATCTCAAACCTCTAGCGAATCGAAACCCGATTTCGCTATTACACCAGTACGCGCTCGATACCGCCATTGTTCGCGCGCTCGACGTACTGTTCCATCCAGTTCTCGCCGAGCACCTTGCGCGCCATTTCCACGACGATGTAATCCGCCTCGGTGTTGGCGTCCTCGTTGTAGCGCGACAAACCCTGCAGGCAGGACGGGCAGCTCGTGAGGATCTTGACGTCGGTGACGGCATTGTCCGGCTGCGGACCATCGCCCGCTTTCAGCACCGAACCCGGCTGCGCGCCCGCCGCACCGGCCGAGGCGTTCGCCATGTTGATGGCGTTCGCGCCCGCCTCCGCGACGAGCGGAATGCCGCGCAACTTCGCCGCGCCCTTGCGCATTTCCTCTTCCTTGCGAAAGCGCACTTGCGTGGAGATGTCCGGCCGCGTCACCGCGAGCGTGCCCGACTCGCCGCAGCAGCGATCATTTTTTTCGATCTTGTAGCCGTCCTGCTGCGAACCCATCAGCTCGTTGACGAGTTTGACCGGATCCATCGTCTTGATCGGCGAATGACACGGGTCGTGGTACATGTAGCGCGTGCCCTTCACGCCGTCGAGCTTGATGTTCTTTTCGAGCAGGAACTCGTGGATGTCGATGATCCTGCATCCCGGGAAGATCTTCTCGAATTCATAGCCCGCGAGCTGGTCGTAACAGGTGCCGCACGACACGACCACGGTCTTGATATCCAGATAGTTCAGCGTATTGGCCACGCGATGGAACAACACGCGGTTGTCCGTGACGATCTTCTCGGCCTTGTCGAACTGTCCCGCGCCGCGCTGCGGATAGCCGCAGCACAGATAGCCCGGCGGCAGCACGGTCTGCACGCCCGCTTCCCACAACATGGCTTGCGTGGCGAGCCCGACCTGCGAGAACAGACGCTCGGAACCGCAACCGGGGAAATAAAACACGGCTTCCGAATCCACCGTGGTTTTCTGCGGATTGCGGATGATCGGAACGATCTTGTTGTCCTCGATATCCAGCAGCGCGCGCGCCGTCTTTTTAGGCAGATTGCCCGGCATCTTCTTGTTCATGAAGTGGATCACTTGCGTGACCACCGGCGGCTTGCCGACCGTCGCGGGCGGTTTGGCCGTCTGCTTCTTCGCGAACTTCTTGAGGATGTCGTTGCCCAGACGCTGCGCCTTGTAGCCCACGCCCATCATCGCGGTGCGCGCGACGTTGATCGTCTGCGGATTCGTCGCGTTGAGGAAGAACATGCCCGCCGCGTTGCCCGCGTTGAACTTCTTTTTGCCCATCTTGCGCAGCAGATTGCGCATGTTCATGGTGACATCGCCGAAATCGATCTTCACCGGGCACGGCGTCACGCACTTATGGCAGACCGTGCAGTGATCGGCGACATCGTTGAATTCGTCCCAATGCTTGATCGACACGCCGCGGCGCGTCTGCTCTTCGTACAGGAACGCCTCGATGAGCAGCGAAGTCGCGAGAATCTTGTTGCGCGGGCTGTAGAGCAGGTTCGCGCGCGGCACGTGCGTCGCGCACACGGGCTTGCACTTGCCGCAGCGCAGGCAGTCCTTGATCGATTCGGAAATCGCGCCGATATCCGACTGCTGCATGATGAGCGACTCATAGCCCATCAGGCCGAAGCTCGGCGTGTACGCGTTGCGCAAGTCCGCGCCTTCGAGCAATTTGCCCGCGTTGAAGCGCCCCTGCGGATCGACGCGCTTCTTGTAATCGCGGAAATCGCGGATTTCGTCATCGGTCAGGTACTCCAGCTTCGTGATGCCGATGCCGTGCTCGCCCGAGATCACGCCGTCCAGCGAACGCGCGAGCTTCATGATGCGCGCCACCGCGTGATGCGCGTCCTGCAGCATCGCGTAGTTGTCGGAGTTGACCGGAATGTTGGTGTGCACGTTGCCGTCGCCCGCGTGCATGTGCAACGCGACGAACACGCGGCCGCGCAGCACTTGCTTGTGGATGGCCTGCGCTTCGTCGAGGATCGGCTTGAATTCGCCGCCGTTGAAGATTTGGCGCAATTCACCGCGAATCTCCGTCTTCCATGAGATGCGCACGGTGCGGTCTTGCGCGACATGGAACACGCTCGCATCCGGCTGGGTATCGACGCGATCCGCGAACTTCTCGGCGAGCCCTTCGTAGCCGAGATTCACGAGATAGTGCTGCGCCTCGCGCAAGGACATGTCGAGCTTGTCGCCGACGAAAGTCCAGCGCTCACGCA
Source organism: Caballeronia sp. GAWG2-1 (assembly GCF_023631405.1). Taxonomy (NCBI): domain Bacteria; kingdom Pseudomonadati; phylum Pseudomonadota; class Betaproteobacteria; order Burkholderiales; family Burkholderiaceae; genus Caballeronia; species Caballeronia sp. GAWG2-1. The sequence continues at coordinate 14,634 of NZ_JALQDD010000003.1, read as the reverse complement.
CGCGCTTCATCAAATCGAGCGCCTGTTGCACGCGATCTTCGAGCAATTCGGCGGACGGAATCTCGTTCGCGTCGTCGCTCTTTCCGAGCGGCAGCTTGCCGGTCTTGAAGAACGCCTCGAGCGCGTCGACCAGTTGCAGCTTGTTCTTGATCGACAGCTCGATATTGATGCGCTCGATGCCGTCCGTGTACTCTCCCATGCGATTGAGCGGGATCACCACGTCTTCGTTGATCTTGAACGCGTTGGTGTGCTTCGCGATGGCGGCCGTGCGCGAACGGTCGAGCCAGAAGCGCTTGCGCGCCTCGGCGTTCACCGCGACGAAGCCTTCGCCGCTCTTGCCATTCGCCATGCGGACGACTTCGGAGGCGGCTTGCGCGACGGCATCGGCGTCGTTGCCGACGATATCGCCGATCAGCACCATCTTCGGAAACGCGTTGCGCTTGCTCTTGGTCGCATAGCCGACCGCGCGCAGATAGCGCTCGTCCAGATGTTCGAGTCCCGCGAGAATCGCGCCGCCCTCCTTCGACGTCTCGAACAGATAATCCTTGATCTCGACGATGCTCGGAATGGCATCGCGCGCCTGTCCGAAAAATTCGAGACAGACGGTGCGCGTGTGCGCGGGCATCTTGTGCAGAATCCAGCGCGCCGACGTGATGAGCCCGTCGCAACCTTCCTTCTGCACGCCCGGCAAGCCCGCGAGGAACTTGTCGGTGACGTCCTTGCCGAGCCCTTCCTTGCGGAACGTGCGGCCGGCGATATCGAGCGCCTCGGTTTTCAGGAGCTTTTCGCCGGGCGCGCGCGTGCCGTCGAACCAGTCGAGCCGGAAGCGCGCCACCGGAATGTCGTGGATCTTGCCGCAGTTATGTTCGAGGCGCGTGACTTCGAGCCAGTTGCCTTCCGGGTCCACCATGCGCCACCAAGCGAGATTGTCGAGCGCCGTGCCCCACAGCACTGCCTTCTTGCCGCCCGCGTTCATCGCGACATTGCCGCCGACGCACGATGCATCGAGCGATGTCGGATCGACGGCGAACACGAAGCCCGCCTGCTCCGCCGCTTCCGTGACGCGTCGCGTGACCACGCCCGCGCCGGAGAAAATGGTCGCGACCTTGTGATCGACGCCCGGAAGATCGGTCATCTCCACCGGCCCGAGTTGTTCGAGCTTTTCCGTGTTGATGACCGCGGAAAACGGCGTGAGCGGAATCGCGCCGCCGGTATAGCCCGTGCCGCCTCCACGCGGAATCACGGTGAGGCCGAGCTCGAAACACGCCTTGATGAGACCCGCGATCTCCGCCTCGGTGTCCGGCGTGAGCACGACGAACGGATATTCGACACGCCAGTCGGTGGCGTCGGTGACGTGCGAAACGCGCGACAGGCCGTCGAACTTGATGTTGTCCTTCTGCGTCTGTTTGCCCAGCACGCGCGACGCGCGGCGGCGCAATTCGGCCATGCGGCCGAATTCGGCGGAGAAGTCGTCCACGGCGCGGCGCGCGGCCGCGACCAGTAGTTGCACGCGTGCGGCGCGTTCCTGGCCTGCGTCGTCGCCGTGTTGCGATAGATCGGCGTTACGGCGCTTTTCGATTTCAGCCAGCCGATGATTCAGCGCTTCGACGAGCAATACGCGACGCTTCGGGTTGTCGAGCAAATCGTCCTGCAGATACGGATTGCGGCGTACGACCCAGATGTCGCCGAGCACTTCGTACAGCATGCGCGCCGAGCGGCCGGTGCGTCTTTCGCCGCGCAGTTCGTCGAGTGCGGCCCAGGCTTCGTCGCCGAGCAGCCGCATGACGATCTCGCGATCGGAAAACGACGTGTAGTTATAGGGAATTTCGCGCAGACGGGGCTCGACGTCGAGCGGCAAGGCGGCATGGGCGCCGTTCGGATCGAAGGCTTGAGGTGCGTTCATGTTCGACGGTTCGGTGAGCCGGCGAGCGCGTCAGGAAGCGCAAAGTCACCGGCGATGCGCGTGGGGGCGCAGATTTTTGGATGAGACTGTTCTGTAGGAAGGCCGCCGCATCGCGCAAATCCGGCAATGACACGGATGTAATGACGAGCCAGATGCGACACGGCGCCTTCAATGTGTCCGGATCAACGCCACGATCGCGCATGGCGCGCATGCCGCTCCGCCGCAGCGTGAAGCTCGCGGGGGACATACGCCAGTAAATCGATCCGAAGCTGCCAGTGCATCTGCCGATCCTGATTTGTAAAACGAAATTCTAACCCATCGCGAAAAAGGCCGTTCGTGACGGCTAGCAGGCAGAAGGGGCATTTGCGTGCCCGTTCGCGACATGTTTCGGGCATTTTCCGCGCTTTTACTCCCGGCCGGTCGGTCGGCGATAAGGCGTCGTAGCCGGAATGCTGCTTCTTCCGCGCTATCATTCATGCTTTCGCCCTCAAAAAGCAGCGCGCAGCCGGCCTGCGCGACGATTTCGACGCATGACACATCCAGACTACCTGAAGAAAGTGCTGACCGCGCGAGTCTATGACGTCGCGCGCGAGAGCGAGCTCGAACCCGCGCGCAGTTTGTCCGCGCGCCTGCATAACGCCGTCTACCTCAAGCGCGAGGACAACCAGCCGGTGTTCTCCTTCAAGATTCGGGGCGCTTACAACAAGATGGCCAACCTGCCCGCCGACGTTCTGGCGCGCGGGGTCATTACGGCGTCGGCGGGCAATCATGCGCAGGGCGTGGCTTTGTCGGCGGCGCGGCTCGGCTGTCGCGCGGTGATCGCCGTGCCCACGACCACGCCGCAAGTGAAAATCGACGCGATCCGCGCGCATGGCGGCTCGACTGTCGAAGTGGTGCTGGCGGGCGAATCGTATAGCGACGCCTACGCGCGCGCCGTGCAGCTCCAGGAAGAACGCGGCCTCACCTTCGTCCATCCGTTCGACGATCCCGACGTGATCGCCGGACAAGGCACCGTCGCCATGGAAATCCTGCGCCAGCATCAAGGTCCGATTCACGCGATCTTCGTGCCGATCGGCGGCGGCGGCTTGGCGGCGGGCGTGTCGGCGTACGTCAAGGCGATCAGGCCGGAGATCAAGGTCATCGGCGTGCAGACCGAGGATTCCTGCGCGATGGCGCAATCCATCGAGGCGGGCGAGCGCGTTACCTTGAGCGAAGTCGGCCTGTTTTCGGACGGCACGGCGGTGAAGCTCGTCGGCGAGGAAACCTTCCGCCTGTGCAGCGAGTTGCTCGATGAAGTCATCACCGTCGATACCGACGCGCTTTGCGCCGCCATCAAGGACGTCTTCCAGGACACGCGCAGCGTGCTCGAACCGGCGGGCTCGCTCGCGGTGGCGGGCGCGAAGGTCTATGCGGAACGCGAAGGTATCGAAGGAAAGACGTTGATCGCGGTGACTTCCGGCGCGAACATGAATTTCGACCGCATGCGCTTCGTGGCGGAACGCGCGGAAGTGGGCGAGGCGCGCGAGGCCGTGTTCGCGGTGACGATTCCCGAGGAACGCGGCAGCTTCAAACGCTTTTGCGAACTCGTCGGCGATCGCAGCGTGACCGAGTTCAACTACCGTATCGCGGATGCGGCGGCCGCGCATATCTTCGTCGGCGTGCAGATCAAGTCGCGCAACGAGACGGTGCAGATGCGCTCGGCGTTCATCGAGCACGGGTTCGCGACGGTCGATCTGTCGCACGACGAACTCTCGAAGCAGCACATTCGCTACATGGTCGGCGGCCATTCGCCGCTCGCGCATGACGAACGCCTGCTGCGTTTCGAATTTCCCGAGCGGCCGGGCGCGCTCATGCGCTTCCTTTCGTCGATGGCGCCGGACTGGAACATCAGCCTGTTCCACTACCGGAATCAAGGCGCGGACTATAGCTCGATTCTCGTCGGCATTCAGGTGCCGAGGGCGGATAACGCCGAGTTCGAGCGCTTTCTCGCGACGCTCGGTTATCCGTGGTGGGACGAGCAGCAGAACCCCGTCTACAAGCTGTTCCTGGCGTAAGTCGAGACTTCATGTCCAAGTTCACGCTCGAAGACAAACTCGTCGTCGCGATTTCGTCGCGCGCGCTCTTCGACTTCGAGGAAGAAAACAGCGTGTTCGAGGCGGGCGATCTGGCGCGTTACGAAGCACTGCAACGCTCGCGGCTGGACAATCCCGCGAAACCGGGCGTGGCGTTCGGGCTCATCCGCAAACTGCTCGCGCTCAATGCGGGCGAGCAGCGCGTGGAAGTAGTGATCCTTTCGCGCAGCGATCCTATCAGCGGCCTGCGCGCGTTCCATTCGTGCCGTGAGCATGGACTGGCAATCGAACGCGGCGTGTTCACGCGCGGCCGTTCGCCCTTCAGCTACTTGAAACCGCTGCGTGCGTCGCTATTTTTATCGGCGAATCCCGACGATGTACGCGACGCGCTCGCCGCCGGTTTTCCCGCCGCGCGCGTGCTGCCGGAAACGCCGCGCGCAGCGAGCCGTTACGCGGATGAAATTCGCATTGCGTTCGATGGCGACGCCGTTCTCTTCTCCGATGAAGCCGAGCGCGTGTTTCAGGCCGACGGTTTGCTGGCCTTCGTCGGCCATGAAACGAACAAGAAAGATCTGCCGCTGCCGGGCGGACCGTTGAAGCCGCTGCTCGAAGCGCTGAACAAGCTGCAACGCATTGCCGCCGCGAATGAAGGCGAGCAGGCGGCCATGCATATCCGCACCGCGCTCGTCACCGCGCGTTCCGCTCCCGCGCACGAGCGCGCGATCCGGACGTTGATGGCGTGGGACATCGAAATCGACGAAGCGATGTTCCTGGGCGGTCTGGACAAGGGCGAATTCCTGCGTGAATTCGAGCCCGACTTTTTCTTCGACGATCAAATTCGCCATTGCGAATCGGCCCGCGGCGTGAGTCCGACCGGGCATGTTCTCAGCGGCATAGCGAACGCAACATGACACCCGAACAATCTCCGCTCGGCAAGCCTGTCCACTACACCGAACAGTACGATGCGTCGCTGCTGTTTCCGATAGAGCGCAAGAGCGCGCGCGATGCCATCGGCGTCGGCGCGCGGCTGCCGTTCTTCGGCACCGACATCTGGAACGCTTACGAGCTTTCGTGGCTGAACGCGCGCGGCAAGCCGCAGATCGCGGTGGCGACGTTCTTCGTGCCGGCGGATTCGCCGAATATCGTCGAATCGAAGTCGTTCAAGCTTTACCTTGGCTCGTTCGCGCAGACGAAGTTCGACTCCATCGACGACGTGCGCGCGGCCATCAAGCGCGACGTATCGGCGATCTGCGGAGCGACCGTATCGGTGCAACTTGCCGCGCCGGCAGATTTCGGCAAGCTCGCGATGGAAGAGTTCGATGGCTTGTCGCTCGACAGGCTCGATCTGGATACGGACATCTATATGCCCGATCCTTCACTGTTGAGCGCGACGCATGGCGAAGCACCCGTCGACGAGACGCTGTATTCGAATCTGCTGAAGTCGAATTGCCCGGTGACGGGACAGCCGGATTGGGGCAGCGTGCAGATTCGCTACTACGGCGGGCAGATCGATCACGCGGGTTTGCTGCGCTATCTGATTTCGTTTCGCGGACATACCGGTTTTCACGAGCAATGCGTCGAGCGCATTTTCATGGACGTGATGCGGGAATGTCAGCCGGAAAGGCTCGCGGTGTACGCGCGTTACACGCGGCGCGGCGGGCTGGATATCAATCCGTTCCGGACGAATTTCAATTTGCCGATGCCGGATAATGCGCGGTTGGCGCGGCAGTGAAGCTCGTCAATGCGGCTCCGACTTCCCGGAGCCGCATTGACGTTCAAGCCGACGCCTTCTTATAAGCCACGCAATCCACCTCGACCTTGCAATCGATCACCATCGACGACACCACGCAAGCTCTCGCCGGCGGATTCGCGCCGAGGTACTCCTTGAAGATCTTGTTGAAAGAAGCGAAATCGCGCGGATCGTCCAGCCAGACGCCGCAGCGCACGACATGCTCCGTGCCATATCCCGCTTCCGTCAGAATGGCGATCACGTTTTGAATTGCCTTGTGCGTCTGCTCGACGATTCCGCCGTTGATCACTTCGCCGTTCTCCATCGGCGTCTGGCCCGACACGAAGAGCCAGCCATCGGCCTCCACCGCGCGTGCAAACGGCATATGCGCGCCGCCTTGTCCCTTGCCGCCTTCAACGCCATATCGCTTCATCGTTCAACTCCTTGATTCAATCGTAAAGAATTCAAAACGCACCCTGCGCATCCAGCTTGAATGCCGCGCCGCGCGCCACGAAACGTCCCGCGCGCGCGCCGGTCACGGCGGCATCGCGATACGTCAAAACCCCATTCACCCACACCGCGTCGATGCCGTCCGCCGCCTGCTGCGGCTTCGCGAAGGTAGCGGCATCGCGCACACGCTCGGGATCGAACACGACCAGATCGGCGTGATAACCCACTTTCACTTCGCCACGCTCGGGCAGGCTGAAACGCCGCGCCGTCAGGCTCGTCATCTTGCGCACCGCTTCTTCGAGCGGCATCAGCGCCGTATCGCGCGCGTAGTGGCCAAGCACGCGCGGAAACGCGCCCCACAAGCGCGGATGCGGCAGCGGATCGTTCGGCAAGCCATCCGAGCCAACCATCGTCGCGGGATGCGCGAGAATGCGCCGCACATCGTCTTCCGACATGTTGTGATACACCGCGCCCGCCGGCTGCAAGCGTTTCGCCGCATCCTGCTGGCTCACGTTCCAGTCGGCCGCTGCCTCGCGAATCAGCTTGCCCGCCATCTCCGGATGCGGCTCCGACCACGTGATGGTGATGTCGATATCCCCCGTCACCTGCTTCAGATCCAGCGTCGACGAACTGCGGTTATACGGATAACAATCGCAACCGAGCGGCTGACCCTCGCGCACCGTTTCGAGCGACTTCAGCACTTCCACGCTGCGTCCCCAGTTCGACGGTCCCGCGCACTTCAAATGCGAAATCACCACCGGCACACGCGCATGGCGACCGACGCGATACGCCTCTTCCATTGCATCGAGAATTGCATCGAACTCGGTGCGCATGTGCGTCGTGTATAGCGCGCCTGCCTTGGCAAGCGGCTCGGCAAGCGCCTCCACTTCCTCTGGCGGCGCGTTGAACGCCGAACCGTAAGCCAGCCCGCTCGATAACCCCAGCGCGCCGTTATCCAGCGCTTCTTCGAGTTGCGCTCGCATGCCATCCACTTCAGCGCCGTTCGCCGCGCGATCCAGCCGGTCCATGTGATTGTTGCGCAGCGCCGTATGGCCGATCAGCGCGCCGACATTCACGGCGGGACGCGCTTCGTTGACGGCATCGACATAAGCGGCGAAGGTCGGATATTTGAACGCGTCGGCGTCGCCGAGCAGATTCATCGGATCGGGCGGGTTGCCCTTCAACGTCACCGGCGACGCGCTGATCCCGCAATTGCCGACGATCACCGTGGTCACGCCTTGCGTGATCTTCGGCATCATCTGCGGCGAGCGGATCACGTGCGTGTCGTCGTGCGTATGGACGTCGATGAAACCGGGCGCCAGCACCTTGCCCTGCGCGTCGAACACTTCATCGGCGTTCCAGTTGGCGAGTGCGCCGGGCGCCACGATGGCGACGATGCGGCCATCGCGCACCGCGACATCGCGCTCGACGGCGGGCGCACCCGTGCCGTCGATCACACGCGCACCGATGATCAACGTATCGGCCTTCTGCTTCGAGGGCGATTCCATGTCAGTCTCCCAAAGGTTGCCGCTCGCCGCCGCCACGATGCGCATCGAGCGCGTGCTTCATGCGGCGCAGCAGTTCACGGCTGTGATCGGCCTGCTTCACCGCGAGTTCGGTGACGAGCAGATCGAGCGCCATCATCATTGCGTAACGCGACGACGAAGGCTTGTAGATGAAATCCGTTTCTATCGCGATGACCGGAATGAGCCAGTCGGCGAGCTTCGCCAGCGGCGACGCCGGCGCGGTCAACGCGATCACGCACGCGCCGTATTCACGCGCGATCCGGCAGCTTTCGAGCATCTCCGGCGTCTGCCCCGTCACGGACAGCGCGACAACGACGTGTTCGCTCGATAACGTCGATGCCACCATGCGCTGCAGCAGTCCGTCCTGATACGACGCCACCGGCCGCCCGAGCCGCACGAGACGAAAGCGCATCTCGTCGGCGAGCGCGGTCGAGCCGCCGCCCATGCCGAACACGTAGATCATCGACGCAGCCGCGAGTGCATCGGCGGCTTGCGCGATAGGCGCGGCACGCAGCGCACCCTGATTCTGTGCGAGCGTGGCCTGCACTTCCTCGAAGATGCGCGCGGCGAGTGTTTCAGGCACGGCGTCCGGTTCGGGCTTTAGAAAGCGTTGCCCGACGCCCGCCGCCTGCGCGAGCCGCAGCTTGAGTTCGCGCACGTCCTGACAGCCGACCGCTTTCGCAAAGCGCGTGACCGTGGCGATACTTACTTCCGCCTTGTCCGCAAGCGCGCCGATGCTTGCCCGCGACGCGCCCGTGAGATCGTCGAGGATCAGCGCGGCGACCTTGCGCTCGGCGCTGCGCAATTCGGGCGCGCGTTGCGCGATGCGCGCGACGATATCGAAGGTGAGCGAATCGGCGTGGCCGTTCATAGTGCTGACAGGGTTAACCCACAGTGTATGTTACTAAATAACATTTCAACGAGAATGCTACTTTGGGTAACATGATGCCGTCAACCGCGACGCCATTTTAAGTACCGACAGAATCTATTCATCCGGACGATGGAGTAGCAGCACATGAAAGTTACAAACTATCAGAACGCGACAATCGACCCGTTTGGCAAGGGTCTCGGCATGGTGCCGGGCACGGGCATCAATCTGACGGACGCGGCGCGTCTGCAATGGAACCTGCTTGAAGAGGACGTGAGCTTGCCTGCCGCCGTGCTGTATGCAGAGCGCATCGAACACAATTTGAAGTGGATGCAAGCGTTCGTCGAAGAGTACGGCGTGAAGCTCGCGCCGCACGGCAAGACCACCATGGCGCCGCAACTCTTTCGCCGCCAACTCGACACCGGTGCGTGGGGCATCACGCTCGCCACGGCGCATCAGGTGCGCGCGGCGTATCGCGGCGGCGTGTATCGCATCCTGCTGGCGAATCAGCTCGTCGGCAAACGCAACATGGGCATGATCGCCGAGTTGCTGACGGACCCGAACTTCGAGTTCTTCTGTCTCGTCGATTCAGCGGATGGCGTCGATCAACTGGGCGCATTCTTCAGCGACGTGCACAAGAAGCTGAACGTGCTGATCGAACTCGGCGTGCCGGGCGGACGCACGGGCGTGCGCGACGACGCGCAGCGCGAAGCCGTGCTCGCGGCCATCGCGCGCTGGCCGGGCACGATCGAACTGGCGGGAATCGAACTATACGAAGGCGTCTTGCAGGACGAATCGAAGGTACGCGACTTTTTGAAGAGCGCCGTCGACACCACCCGCGCTCTGATCGATGCTGGCAAGATCGCGCGCAAGCCGGCGATTCTCTCGGGCGCGGGATCGGCATGGTACGACGTCGTCGCCGACGCATTCGCCAAGGCGAACAGCGACGCCATTGAAGTCGTACTGCGTCCCGGCTGCTATCTGACGCACGACGTCGGCATCTACAAGAAAGCGCAGAACGAAATCTTCGCGCGCAATCCCATCGCGAAGAAGATGGGGCAAGGGCTTAAACCCGCGCTGCAATTGTGGGCGTACGTGCAGTCCATTCCCGAGCCGGACCGCGCGATCATCGGGCTCGGTAAGCGCGATTCCGCATTCGACGCGGGCTTGCCGGAACCGGCGAAGCATTTTCGTCCGGGCATGGAAGCGCCACGCGATATCTCGACGGATGAAGGCTGGGAAATTTTCGGCCTGATGGACCAGCACGCTTACTTGCGCATCAAGCCCGGCGATGATCTCAAGGTCGGCGACATGATCGCCTTCGACATCTCGCACCCGTGTCTCACTTTCGACAAGTGGCGTCAGGTGCTCGTGGTCGATCCTAAATACCGCGTCACCGAAGTGATCGAAACGTTCTTTTGACGCGTCAGGCTTTTTCGGCGGCGGTATCGACGAGTGCGGCGTTCGCTGCATTTTGCACCGCGACTTCCTGAATGCGCGCTTCGAGCATATGAAGCGCGCCCGACAGCGCCTCGATGGCGTCGTCCGGCAACGATGCCATGGTGTCGTGCAGAAACGCCGTGCGGCGCGGCATGCCCTCTTCCGCCGCCGCGCGGCCTTGCGCTGTCAGCGCGACATTCGACACGCGATTGTCGCGAACATCCACGCTGCGCACGACCCAGCCGAGACCTTCCAGCGTCTTCAACTGACGAGTCAGCGCGCCCGGGTCCACGCGCAGGCGTTCGACGAGTTTCTTCTGCGACACCTCGCCCTCGTGCTCATGCAAGGCGAACAGAATGCGCCAGCGCGGCATCGGCTGGCCGACGGCTGCTTCGAACGCCGACATGAAAGCGCGATACGTCCGCCCGAACTGCTGCACCACCGCGATACGTTCCTGTTCGTTCATGCTCTCGATTCCGTTGTAATTCATTCGGCGAGGATGACCGGTTCGTGCGTTCGTTTCAAGCGCACGGGCGGCACGCGGCGCGACTGCCAGAGCGAAACGACCGCGACGACGGCCGCGACCGCCAGGCCGATGTGGATTGCCGCCACCAGCGATTCGCGCGCGGATTCGAGCAGCATCGCGCCGTTATGACCCGCAGCCGCAAGCTGCGCGAGCAGCGTGTCCTGTCCTTCGCGATTGATGAGGATTTGCGGATCGGAAAGATCGCCGAGCCAGTGCATTGCGTGATCTCGTTCAAGCGCGAGGCTCACGCCGCTCGCGTACAGATGGCTCACGAGCGTGCCGGTCAATGCCGTGCCGATCATCCCGCCGATCATGCGTAGCGATTGCAACAATGCCGTCGCAATTCCCAGATGCTGACGTCCCGCGGTCTGTTGCGCGAACACGGTGAGGTTCGGCATGACGAAGCCCAGGCCGAGCCCGCCCATCAGCATGACGACGAGCAGCATGGAACGCGGCATCGTATGCGTGGCGATCACCACGCCGAAACACGACGCGGCGAGAAACGCGAAACCCACGTACAGCATGAGATTCGCGTTCTTCAAACGCGTCACGATTCGTCCGTTCACGATACTGCCAATGGTAATGAACACGACGAGCGGCGTGATCATCATGCCCGCGTCTTTCGGCGACATGCCGAAGCCGCCTTGGAACAGCAGCGGCGCGTAAAACAGCAGCGAGAACATGGTGAAGCCGCCGAGAATCGCCAGCGTGAACAGCGCGGCGAGGCTCTTGTTGCGGAACATGTCGACGGGAAGAATCGCGTAGCTGCAACGCAGTTCCCACTTCCACAGGCTGTAGGACGCCACGATGGCCACCGCCAACAGCATCGCCGTCTCGACACTGATGCCGTGCTTCGGCAACATCTCGACGAACAATTGCAGCGCGCCGAGCGCAACCGCGATCAGCGCGGCGCCGGGCCAGTCGAGCCGCATCTTGCCTTCGTGCGCGACATGCCGCAGATGCGGCAAAAAGCGCCAGACGAAGAACAGCGACAGCACGCCGACGGGCAGATTCACGTAGAACACCGAGCGCCAGCCGTAATACTGCGTGAGAATCCCGCCGAGCGAAGGGCCGACCGCATTGGCGATGCCGAAAGCGGAACTCATCAGCACCTGCCAGCGCAGGCGCACGACCGAATCCGGGAACAGATCCGCGATGCACGCGAACGCGGTGCCAACCAGCATCCCGCCGCCGATGCCCTGCAAACCGCGCGCGAGCACCAAAAACATCATGCTGTTGGCGAGTCCGCACAACACGGACGCCACCGTGAACACGATAATCGAAGCGATCACGAAGGGTTTGCGACCGTAGTAGTCACCGAGCCGCCCGAAAATAGGCACGGTGATGACGGAGGTCAGCAAATAGGAGGTCGCGACCCAGGCGTAGAGATCGAAGCCTTTGAGTTCGGCCACGATAGTAGGCAGCGCGGTGCCCACGACGGTCTGGTCCAGCGCGACGAGCATGGTGACGAAAGAGATGCCCAACATCGCCATGAGCGATTCGCGGAAGGGCAAGACCTGTCCGCTGGAGTGATGCGCGGCTGTGTGAACGGCCATTTTTGTGGACGCAATTATTGACGAGTCAAAGAATGGGGAATCATAGCACGCTCGCGTGCTCTAAGCCGTGTGGCCCACCGCTCTCTTCATGCACGTTCCCGGACATTTTTCGTATGCAACCGACGCCCATCATCACTTCGCCGCTTACTGCCGAAGATTTCACCGCTCTGTCCCGCGCGAAGGAGGCGCTCGAAAGCCCTTCGCTCACGATGAAACTGGCGAGCGTGGTCGGCGCGCCGATCGAAAAACTCATGGGACGGCTTCCAGCCTCGGCCCAGGGGAAAGTCGACGAAGCCACGCAAGTCGCGCTCAAGAAATGCCTGCAGCTTGCGCTGCGCACGCTCGGCAACAGCGCGCCGTCCGACTCGCTGCTCGCGCCGCCGCCGGACAAACCGCGCAATCTGATGCACAAACTCGCCGTCGCGACGACGGGTGCGGCGGGCGGCGCATTCGGCTTGTTTGCGTTGCCCGTCGAGTTGCCCGTCACGACCACGTTGATGTTTCGCTCGATTTGCGACATCGCGCGCAGCGAAGGCGAGGACGTGCATCGCGTGGAGACGCAGTTGCAATGCATGATGGTGCTCGGCATGGGCGGCACCCACAAAGACGACGATAACGCCGACATCGGCTATTTCATCGTTCGCGGCGCGCTCGCGCAGTCCATCTCGCGCGCGACCAACGAAATCGCGGCCAAGGGATTGAGCAGTCATGGCTCGACCGCGTTGCTCAAATTCTTGCAGACCATCGCGTCGCGCTTCTCGGTGCAGGTCAGCGAGCAGGTCGCGGCCAAGTCGATTCCGGCCATCGGCGCGGTTCTCGGCGCCATGGTCAACACCGTGTTCATCGACCATTTTCAGCAGATGGCGCTCGGACACTTCACTGTGCGCAGACTCGAACGGCAATACGGAACGGCGGCGGTCGAGCGCGCGTATCAGACCATCGAGGTGATCGGCGGGCGCTGAGCGTTGCCGGCGCTCGTCGTGGTCGATATGAAACGCGCGGCTTGCGTGAGCGCATCGCGCGCTTCGGGCATGAATGGCGCCCAGATCTGGAAAATATGCGGGACGTTGCGCCAGATTTGCAATTGCACGTCCACGTTGGTTTCACGCGCTATCTTCGCGACGCGTGTGGCATCGTCTAGAAGCAATTCCGTGTCGCTTGCTTGAATCAGGAGCGGCGGCAGGCCTCGATAATCGCCGAAAAGCGGTGATGCGTAGGGATCACGCGAATCGGCATCGCCGAGATAGAGCGCGGCCACGCGCGGGAAGACCGATGCGTGGAACATCGGGTCACGGCCTTCGTTTGCTTGCATCGACGCGCCGCCGCAGGTCAGGTCGGTCCACGGCGAAAACAGAACCGCGCTGGCGGGCAATTGAACCCGTGCATCGCGAAGCGCGAGCAATGTGGCGAGCGCGAGGCCACCGCCGGCCGAATCGCCCGCAATGACGATCGATTTTGCATCGATGCCCGACGCGAGCAGGCGGCGGTAAGCGGCAACGGCGTCGTCGAGCGCGGCCGGAAAGCGATGCTCGGGAGCCAGCCGGTAATCGAGCGAAAACACGTCGGCATCCGCACGCGTCGCAAGACCGAACGTGATCGCTCGATGACTGCGCGGCGAGCAAAAGTAATAGCCGCCGCCGTGGAGATAAAACACCGTTCGTCGATCACGCGCGGCGCTCTCGCGGTGCAACCATTCGCCATCCGGCTCGATATCGAGTCGCCATCCCTTCGGTACACGCGGCAACCAGATTCGGCGCGATGCGTAGGTCCGCGCGCGCTCGACATCGAGTGTCGGCTTCGCCGTTTCCGGCCGCATTTGCCGCTTGAGCAGCCAGCATGCGAACGCGCTTTGCCAACTCATCGTAGCGGGCTCAGGCTTTGAGTCGAGCCGATCAGTTCGATGGCATCACCTGACCGCGAATCTCGCCGGTCGGGTTTTCCTGTGTGTGAATGTTGAAATACCATTGCCCGGCCATGAGGTCCGTGACCTGCTGCTCGGTGAGCGTGGCCCGACCTTTCATCGGGCTGGCGAGCGCATGTTTGTCGGCGGGTACTTGCGGCTTCGCGTTCTGGCCGACGGGCGCGGGACCGTGGAAGTGGGCCATCGTGACCGGGCCGGAAAGCTCGGCGTAAGTCGCGGTCCAGGTGATGACCTTGGTGTCGGTGTCGAACGTGGCGTCGAGCATGCCGTGGCCTTTGCTGACGCGTGGCGGGACTTCGCTCGATGGCTGTAGATTCGCCTTCAGCGCGATGGTATCGGCGAATGCCGCCGAGGATGCGAGCAACGTGAACATCATGGCTGCGATGCAGCGGACATGTGGTCTGCATGTCGGGATCATTCTGGCTCTCCTTGGTGACGGCCAAGCGCTTCGCTTTCATATTGTTGATGCGCTTACGGCATCGCCATGGTAGAGCATTCGGATGATCGATGTTTTCCAGCGTACGCCGTTCGCGCGCGCGAATGCAAAAAGGGGGGCGCGGGTGCTCGGGGTTTTTTTTCATGGGTCTTATTTATTTGTTATGATATCCAGGTGGCAGTAGTCGTTGAGCGGTGCAGGTGTTTT